>JBOHED010000481.1:0-2754 GCA_050700915.1 Actinopolymorphaceae bacterium
TCCTACGACACGTTGCGGCAGTGGGCTCCGCCGGGCCGTCTGTGGACCTACTGCAACGCCGGCTTCTCCCTGGCCGGCCGGGTGGTCGAGCAGGTGACGGACCAGACCTTCGAGGCGGCGATCAAGAAGCGTCTGTTCGACCCACTCGGGCTCGAGCGCTCGGTCTTCTTCGCCGAGGACGCGATCACCTGGCCGCACGCGATCGGTCACCACCTGAAGAGCCGCATGGCCGGTCACACCGTCGCGAGGCCGTACTCCCTGGCGCGCAACATCAACCCCGCCGGCGGCATCGTCAGCTCCACGGCCGATCTGCTGCGGTTCGCCCGGCTGCACCTCGGCGACGGTGCGTACGACGGTCGCCAGCTTCTCCCGGCCGCGGCCGCGCGGCAGATGCGGGAGCCGGTCGCCGAGGCCGGCAACTTCGGTCGTTCGTACGGTCTCGGCTGGTCGGTGTGGGACGTCGACGGCGCACGGATCGTCGACCACGGCGGAGCTACGAACGGCTTCCGGGCGCAGCTCACGGTCGTGCCCGGGCGCGGGTTCGCCCTGGCCCAGCTCACCAACGGCGAGTCCGGCGCGCAGGCGATGGCACAGATCGAGACCTGGGCACTTGAGCACTTCCGCGGACTGCGCAAGCGCATCGCCGCGCCGGTGGTCAAGCTGGCGGCACCCGAGCTCGCCGGGTTCGCCGGTGCGTACGTACGGCATGACGGCAGGTTCGTCGTCACCGCCGACGACGGCTGTCTCACCGTGACGGTCACCGAGATCGACGAGGAGACCGGTACGGAGGAGGCGCAGCCCTCCCTGCTACTCGAACCCGTCGGCGCTCAGCGGTTCCGCAGCGTGCGCGGGGCAACGAAGGACGCGATCGTCGACTTCCTCACCCTTCCCGCCGACGGCCACGCTCCCGACAACGGACATCCCGGGCCCAACGAGGATCGCAGAACCGACGGCGTGCGGTCACTCCTGCGCATCGGCGGACGACTCGCCGAACGCGTCGACTGATCCGGACCAGTCGGCTCTCCCTGTCGTGGTGGGCCAACTCGCTGTCACGCACGGTGCCTTTCGCGCGTCGTACAGGCGTACGGTGACAGCAGAGGTGGAGGAGACGCGATGCGGCAGAAGCTGGGCAAACCGGTCTTTCGGGTCAGCACTGCACCAAAGAGCCTGAAAGCCGACGTGCGTTCCCGGGAGATCCGCTATCTCGTGTCGATGGGCGTGCGCACCGTGTGCTTCGTCATGGCGTTCGTCACGCACGGAACACTGCGATGGCTGCTCATCGTGGCGGCCTTCGTCCTGCCTTATATCGCTGTGGTGATTGCGAATGCGGGCCGCGAACGCACTTCCGCCACTATCCCGGCGTTCGTACCCGTTCACCCACGCGAGCTACCGGCTGGAACCGATCACACAAGCCAACCGCAAAATACCCGGGGAGCCGTCTAGACCTGGCGGTGCGTTCGTGCCAAACTCATGTCTGCGCGCTCCGCTTCCCCCGTCGGAGTGCGACGTGATGCGATGCCGGGCGGCTTCCCCCGTGGCTGCCCGGCATCGCTTCTTGTTATCTGGCGATATTTTCGCCGTCACAGTGCGTACGCAACCCGCCGGACTTCCCCGCGGGATCGCTACTCTTCGAAGTCCCCCTCATGCGTAACGTGTAACCAAGGCCCGGCTGTGGGAGTGCCATGACCGACGACATCGGATCCGAGCAGATGATCTGTTCGGCGAAGGGCTGCACCAATCCGGGCATATGGGCACTTCGCTGGAACAACCCCAAGATCCACCCACCGGAGCGACGCAAGACCTGGCTGGCCTGTGACGGACATCGGAGCCATCTCGCCGACTTCCTGAGCGCCCGGAAGTTCCTCCGCGAGATCGAGCCGGTCGTCACCGGCAACCCCCCGTCCGGGGGTACGGACGACCCGGCCTAGCGACGCGGATCTTGGACGTGGGGACAGAGCCCGTGGGGAGGAATGGGGATGAGTTTCCGGCTGGCGGCCTACGCCGTGTGCATCAACGACGGGCGGGTGCTGCTCGCCCATCACGTGTCAGGGAACTGGACCCTTCCGGGCGGCAGGGTCGAACACACCGAGGATCCGTTCGATGCGGTGATCCGGGAGGTCGCCGAGGAGACCGGCTGCGACGGGGTGGTCGAACGCCTGCTGGGCGTGGACTCGAGGGTGATTCCCGCGGCCGAGGCGCGCGGGCGGATCGAGCACCAGAATGTCGGCATCTTCTACCAGGTACGCATCACCGGCGGCCACCTCCGACCCGAGCCGAACGGCGAAACCGCAGAGTCGGTCTGGACCCCGGTCCCCCAGGTCGCCCGCCTGCGTCGGTCATCGCTGGTCGACATCGGCCTCACCCTGGCGCAGACCGTTCCGGCAACCGGGCACGTCGCCACGGTCCCGGTCGGCGGCCTGGTCCAGCACTGAGGCCACCACCCGCATCTCCCGCCCGCCGTGACTCGGCCGGCACAAGGATCGGCGGGCCCTAACCACCGATCGCGGACATCGGCCTCGTCGGTTGCAGGAACGTCGGGTCGTCGATCCCGTGTCCGGGCCGCTTGGTGGCGACCGCCGCACGCCACCGCCGAGCCAGCTCCTCGTCGTCGGCACCACCGCGCAGGGCGCCGCGCAGGTCGGACTCCTCGCGGGCGAACAGGCAGTTGCGAACCTGGCCGTCAGCGGTGAGCCGCACCCGGTCGCAGTCGCCACAGAACGGCCGGGTCACCGACGCGATGATTCCCACCTTCGC
>JBOHED010000482.1:0-5232 GCA_050700915.1 Actinopolymorphaceae bacterium
GCGGCAACCTTCTTCGCGGGCGCCTTCTCTGCCGTGACAGGCCGGGTGACGGACGTCCTGCCGGGCGTACCGCTTTCCGCGGCCCGCGGGCGCCTCAGCCGGTCCAGCTGCGCGTCCATCAGCGGCCCTCGGTTCCGGTCCGCGTCGACCGCCGCCCCGCGAGGTCGCCGGACGGCCGGCCCGAGAGCAGGCGTCCCAGCCGTTCCTCCACGTCGGGCGCTGTCACCTCGAAGATCTTGTCCCGGCTTCGCTGCCCGGAAACCAGGGCGACCTGCCGGGCGGGTACGCCGAAAGCCGCCGCGAGTGCCGATGCCGCGGCGCCGGTCGCCCGCCCGTCGACGGGTGGTGCGGTGACCGATACGACCAGGGCTGGACCGTTACGCCCGGCATACGTACCGCCGACGAAAGTACGCCGCGCACCCGGTTTGACCCGGACCGCGACCCGTTTCGACGTCTCCACCAGGACAGTGTGCAACGCCAAGGTCGATCACCCCAGCCACCCCACGAGTCCGGCCGTGGATGTCGGGCTCCTCCCTGCCGGGACGACCCGACATGGCTCGCGGGGGGCGGGTTCTAAGATGGCGGACCCGACGTGACCAGCTCAGACCGGAGTACCGGTGACCAATCGCGACAACCCGGCCAACGCCGACACCGACGCCTACGGGCTCGTGGAGCCGCAGGTCGACCTGCCCACGCTCGACCACGAGATCCTCGCGTTCTGGCACGAGCAGGGCATCTTCGACAAGTCGCTCGAAAAGACCGAGGGCAAGCCGCCCTGGACCTTCTACGAAGGGCCGCCGACCGCCAACGGCTTGCCCGGCGCCCACCACGTGGAGGCCCGCGTCTTCAAGGACCTGTTCCCACGCTTCCAGACGATGCGCGGCCGGCACGTCGAACGCCGGGCCGGCTGGGACTGCCACGGCCTCCCCGTCGAGGTGGCGACGGAAAAGGAGCTGGGCATCTCGGGCAAGCAGCAGATCGAGGACTACGGCATCGCCGAGTTCAACGCCGCCTGCCGGGCGTCTGTCGAACGTTACGTGGGTGCGTTCACCGAACTGACCGAACGCATGGGCTACTGGGTCGACATGTCCCAGGCGTACTGGACGATGAGTCCGGCGTACGTCGAGAGTGTCTGGTGGTCACTCCAGCAGATCTTCGACAAGGGCCTGCTGGTCCGCGACTACCGCATCAGCCCGTACTGCCCCCGCTGCGGCACCGCGCTGTCCGACCACGAACTCGGCCAGCCCGACGTCTACCAGACCGTGGCCGACCCGTCGGTCTACGTCCGCCTCCCCCTCACGTCCGGTCCGCTGGCGGGCAGCGACGACGAGCCGGGCGCGGCCCTTCTCGTCTGGACCACCACGCCCTGGACGCTCGTGTCCAATACCGCTGTCGCCGTGCATCCCGACGTGGACTATGTAGCCGCGACCAACGGCGACGAGACGCTGGTCGTCGCCGAAGAACTCGTGTCCGTCCTCGGGGAGGGGTGGGAGGTCACCGACCGGTTCCGTGGCGCGGAGATGGAGCGGTGGACCTATCGCCGGCCGTTCGCACTCGTCTCGTTCCCAGCGGGTGCCGACGGTGAGGTGCCCGACACGGCCTATGTCGTGGTCGACCCGTACGTCACGACCGAGGACGGCACCGGGCTCGTCCACCAGGCGCCGGCGTTCGGTGAGGACGACTACCGCGTGGCCAAGGCGTACGGCCTGCCGGTCGTCAATCCGGTCCGGCCCGACGGCACCTTCGAACCCGACCTCGCGCTCGTCGGCGGGGAGTTCTTCAAGACCGCCGATCGTGCCCTGGTCGCCGACCTCGACGCTCGCGGCGTGCTGTTCCGCGGCGAGACCTACGAACACAGTTACCCGCACTGCTGGCGATGCCACACGCCACTGCTCTACTACGCCCTCCCGTCGTGGTTCATCCGGACGACCGCCCTCAAGGACGAACTCCTCGCCGAGAATGAACACACGAACTGGTTCCCCGACACCATCAAGCACGGCCGGTACGGCGAATGGCTGCGCAACAACGTCGACTGGGCGCTGTCCCGCAACCGCTACTGGGGCACTCCGCTGCCGATCTGGGTCTGCCCGGACGAGCACGTGACCTGCGTCGGTTCGCTCGCCGAGCTGGGCAAGCTGGCGGGGCGGGACCTGTCCGACCTGGACCCGCACAGGCCGTTCGTCGACGATGTCACGTTCGCCTGCCCGGCGAGTGCGGACGGCGACTCCTGCGGTGCGACCGCCGAGCGGGTCAAGGAAGTCATCGACGCGTGGTACGACTCGGGAGCGATGCCGTTCGCCCAGTGGGGCTACCCCTACGCCGAGGGCTCGCGGGAGAAGTTCGCGCAGGCCTACCCCGCGCAGTTCATCTGCGAGGCTGTCGACCAGACCCGCGGCTGGTTCTACTCACTGATGGCCGTCGGCGCGCTGGCCTTCGGCCGTTCGTCGTACGAGAACGTCGTCTGCCTCGGCCTCATCCTCGCCGAAGACGGTCGGAAGATGAGCAAGCATGTCGGCAACGTCCTCGAGCCGATCCCGTTGATCGAGCGACACGGAGCCGACGCGGTGCGGTGGTTCATGGCCTGCTCGGGATCACCGTGGTCGGCGCGGCGGGTGGGAGACGCGACGATCCAGGAGGTCGTCCGCAAGGTCATCCTCACGTACTGGAACTCGGTCGCCTTCCATACCCTCTACGCCCGACTCGCCGGTTGGACTCCCGCTGACGGAACTCCGGCCGGCGCCGAGGGTCGCACCGACGCCGTACTCGATCGCTGGCTGCGCTCGGAAACCCATCGCCTCGTGCGTGACGCGTCCACCGCGTACGACCAGTTCGACACCCAGCGGATCGGCCAGCTGCTCGCTTCGTTCGTCGACGACGTGTCGAACTGGTACGTACGCAGGTCACGACGGCGGTTCTGGTCCGGCGACCCGGCGGCGTTCGCCACCCTGCACGAGTCGCTGGAGCTGCTCACGCGACTGCTGGCGCCGCTCACGCCGTTCGTCACCGAGTACGTCTGGCAGCGGCTCGTCCGACCGGTCACCCCGGAGGCTCCCGAGTCGGTGCATCTTGCGGGTTGGCCGACGGCCGACGAAACGGCGATCGACGACCAGCTCGCCGCGGACGTCACCCTCGCTCGCCGGGTCGTCGAACTCGGGCGGGCCGCCCGGGCGGAGGCGAAGGTCCGGACCCGCCAGCCCCTGCAACGTGCGCTCGTCGGTGCCGCCGGTTGGACGGCACTCCCGGACCCGCTCCGACGGGAGGTGGCCGAGGAGCTCAACGTCCTTGACCTGCGGGGGCTCTCGGACATGACCGGCGACCTCGTCGACTACGCCGCGAAGCCCAACTTCCGGGCGCTCGGCAGGCGGTTCGGCAAGGACACGCCGCGGGTCGCCGCCGCGGTGAACGCCGCGGACCCCGGCCACCTCGTCGCCCAGCTGCGCGACCAGGGCCACGCGTACGTCGAGGTCGACGGCGAACAGGTGCGGCTTGACCCGTCCGAGGTGCTCACCTCGGAACGTCCGAAGGAAGGCTGGGCCGTCGCCAACGCCTACGGCGAGACCGTCGCTCTCGACCTCACGGTTACCGACGAGCTACGCCGGGCCGGCACCGCGCGCGAGGTCGTCCGCCTGCTGCAGGAAGCGCGCAAGAACGCCGGACTGCAGGTGAGCGACCGGATCGCCCTCACCTGGTCCGCCTCGGACCCCGAGACGGCGGCCGCGTTGCGCGAGCACGAGGCGTTCATCGCCGACGAGGTGCTGGCCGTCCAGATCGGAGAAGGCAAGCCGACCGAGGAGGACCTCGACGCTGGTGAAGCGGAGAACCTCGGCCTGTCGTTCTGGTTCCGCCGCGCCCGGCAGAGCGGCTGAACGGGGCGGCTATACGGGCCGGCTGAACGGGAGCGGCCAGCGGAGCGAGTCGAGCAGACAAGAAGGCCCGGGATGCGTGACGCGTCCCGGGCCTTCTGCTCGATGTCTTACAGCGAGGACTCGTCGTCGTCCTCGAGCAGGGCGTTGAGGCGAGGCGTACCGCCGCCACCTCCGGAGGCGACCCGCTCGCCGCGCTCCATGCGTTCGCCACCAGCCGCCATCGCGGCCGGCTTGTGCGAGTTGATCGACCGCGGTCCGTTGGCGTCGGACTGCGGCGACACGCCGTTCTCGACGCTGCCCTGACCGGCGAGCAGACGCAGCTGGCTCTCGAAGTAGGCCTTGAGCCGGCTGCGGTACTGACGCTCGTAGGTGCGGAGCTCGTCGACCTCGCGCTGCAGCCGGGTCTTCTCCTTGTCGAGCTGACCGAACAGCTGGTTGCGCTTCTCGTTGGTCTCGCGTTCCAGCTGCTCCGACTTCGCCCGCGCCTCGGACTCGAGACGGCTGGCGAGGCCGCGTGCCTCGTTCTCCAGTCGTTCCGAACGACCCCTGGCGTCGGAGAGGATCCGGTTGGCCTGCTCCTTGCTCTCGGCCACGAGCTGGTCGGCGTTCTGGGTGGCGATCTCCAGCAGACGGGCCGCGGCGGTGGACGCCTCGGCGACGCTCTGCGGGCCGGCCGCCGGCTGCTGCCGCACCTGCGGATGCACCGGCTCGTGCTGCTCGGGGACGGGCTGCTTCGCGTAGGGCGCACCCTCACCCCGCTGGGCCGCCGCCAGCTTCTGGCGCAGGTCCTCGTTCTCGTGGTTCAGCCGCTCCAACTCCGACTCGACCTCGTCGAGGAACTGATCGACCTCGCCCATGTCGTAGCCCTCCCGCAAGCGGACGGGCGTGAAGCGCTTATTGCGCACGTCCTCGGGTGTCAACGGCATGACCTCACCTCAGGCTCGCAGGACTTGACAACGTCAGTATCGGAGCAACCGTACCCGGTTTGAGTGCCAAAGACCGAGGGGGCTCCACAAAGGACGGTATTTCGTTCAGTTCGTCACCGTGAGTACAAGCGCCTGAAGTACGTAAATGATGACGATCAGGAGCAGGAAGGACAGATCGAGGGCGAATCCACCCAGTCGAAGGGGCGGGATCACGCGGCGTAACGCCTTCAGGGGTGGATCGGTGACGGTGTAGACGCCCTCGAGCGCCACCAGGAGAATGCCGCTCGGCTCCCAGGACCGGGCGAAGTACTGCACCCAGTCGACCACCAACCGGACAAACAGCAACACCAGGAAGATCCACAGGATGACGTAGATCAGCTGGCCGACGATCTGCACGTGCGCTCCTCGGGGTCGCCCGACCTTGGACCCTCGACCTTATC
>JBOHED010000483.1:0-4891 GCA_050700915.1 Actinopolymorphaceae bacterium
GCCACACCGACGAGGCTGGTCGCCGTACAGATCATCATCACCGGCGTGTAGCTGCCGGTCTGTGTGTGCAACCACGCCGCCCCCAACGGAGCGAACGCCTTCGTCACCATGAGAAACGCCGCGAGCAGGCCACTCAGTGTGGCGTACGCAGCGACCCCGTAGCGATCGGCGACCAGGGCGGGCCGGGCGATGGTCCCGACGCCGAAACCGAGCCCCACAGCGAGGACGCAGGCGATCGCGCCGACCAGGCGATCGCCGATCCAGGGCAGGAAGAACGTCCCCGCCGCCTGCAGAACGAAGATCGCCGCGACGGCCGAGGTCAACCGCACCGTGCGCCCGACAGCCGTCGTCAGGACCCGGCCGGTGACCGAGAGGATCCCTAGCAGGCCGGCGACGGTGGCGGCCGTGGTCGGCGGGTGGCCGAGCTCGGTCAGGTAGGCGACCACGTGAACGCTGATGACGAAGATGCCGACACCCTCGGCGACGAACGTCGCGCCGATCAGCCAGTACCCAGGATCGCGAAGGGCTGTACGCAGGGCTGCCGAACGCCGGTGGGTCGCCTCGTCCACCTGCGCGCCGGCGCCGATCACCGGGTCCGGCTCATCCGTCCCGAGGAGGGCGACAGGCCGGCGTACGACCAGATGCAGCGGGATCGTCACGGCGCCGTAGACGACGGCGAGGACGACCAGCGCCTGCCGCCATCCGTACCACTCCACGAGCAGACCGGACAGCGGCAGGAAGATCGTCGACGCGAAACCGCCGACGATGGTGATCGCGAGGATCGCGGTCCCTCGCCGCTGACCGTGGAACCACGTCACCACGACGGCGAACGCCGCCTCGTAGAGCACCCCCGCCGCCGCGACACCGAGGCCGACGAAGACGGCGTACAGCGCAAACACCGACTCGACCCGCGACCACGCGAAAATGCACAACGTGGCGAGCACCGAGCTGAGAACCATCAGCACCCGCCCGCCGCGCCGGTCCAGCCACCGTCCGACGGGGACCGCAACCGCCGCGGACGTGAGCAGGCTCACCGCCGGAGCGACCGTCAGCGCGGTCCGGCTGGCATGGAGGTCCTCCTGCATCGGGACCAGGAAGACCGCGAACGCGTAGGCGAGTACGCCATAGCCGGCCGTCGTCGTCAGCGCCAGGGCCGCGACGATCCACCAGCCGTGGGACACACGGGTACGAAGGACCTGGACGGCACTCACCCGGACATGCGGGCGATGTCGGGTTCCACAGCTCCATCCTCGCGACCTCGCCAGAGTTGTCAATGCAACGTACTCGGGCGGTCCCACGACCCTGGACCGCCCGGGCGGCGACCGGCGCGGCACGATGGACACATGACCCCGATCCCCACGAACGACCTGAGTGCCCTCCTGCTGGAGAACATCCACCCCGACGCGACCGCCCTGTTGTCGGCGGCCGGCTGCAAGGTCGAGACGTACGAGGGGGCGCTGAGCGCCGAGGAGCTCGCGGCCCGGATCGGCGGGGTCCACCTGCTGGGGATCAGGTCGACGACCCAGCTGACCGAGGCGGTCCTCGACGCGGCCACCGATCTCGTGGCGGTCGGTGCGTTCTGCATCGGCACCAACCAAATCGACCTGTCGGCCGCGACCAGGCGCGGCATCGCGGTCTTCAACGCGCCGTTCTCCAACACCCGCAGCGTCGTCGAGCTGGCGATCGCGGAGATCATCGCGCTCACTCGGCGGCTCACCGACAAGAGCCGCGACATGCACGCCGGGGTCTGGGACAAGTCGGCGACCGGCAGCCACGAGGTCCGCGGCCGGCGGCTCGGCATCGTGGGGTACGGCAACATCGGCAGCCAACTCTCGGTCCTCGCCGAAACGCTCGGGATGTCGGTCTCCTTCTTCGACATCGCCGACAAGCTGGCACTCGGCAACGCCTCCCGCTGCGCGTCGCTGGAGGAACTGCTGGAGTCGGTCGACGTGGTGACCCTGCACGTCGATGGGCGCCCGGGCAACCGGGGGATCTTCGGTGACGCGGAGTTCGCGCGGATGCGGCCCGGTTCGCTGTTCCTCAACCTCTCGCGCGGGTTCGTCGTCGACCACGCCGCCCTGCGCCAGCGGATCGAGTCAGGTCATCTCGCGGGCGCCGCGATCGACGTGTTCCCGAGCGAGCCGAAGCGACGTGGCGAGACGTTCGAGTCCGACCTACGCGGGCTGCCCAACGTCATCCTCACCCCGCACGTCGCGGGCTCCACCGAGGAAGCGCAGCAGGACATCGGACGGTTCGTGGCGTCGAAACTGAAGCACTACGCGGTGGACGGCAACACGTCGCTCTCGGTCAACCTGCCCGAGCTCGTGCTACCGGAACGGGCGGGTACGCACCGGCTGGCACACGTCCACGTCAACACACCCGGCGTACTGGCGACCATCAACGGCGTCCTGGCCGAGCACGGGGTCAACATCGAGGGACAGTTCCTCGGTACCCGTGGCGAGGTGGGGTACGTGATCACCGACGTCGGCGCGCCGGCCGAGGCTGAGGTCGTACGTACGCTCCGCGACATGCCGGAGACGATCCGCCTCCGCCACCTGTCCTGATTCTGCGGTGTGGCGGTCACGCTCATTGACACGCTGCGCCGCCGCGAGGGGGACTCAACCCCTCGTCGCGCCAAAGTCATGTACGGCAGGCACGTTCTTGTGCCAGCCCAGACAGAACGGGTGCCCAGCCGGATCCGCATAGACCTGATGGCCCTCCTCCGTACCAAGGTCGTCGGCGGCCTTGAGCAACCGGGCACCGAGCGAGACCGCATGCTCATGCGCAGCCCTGATGTCCTCGACATGCAGATCGAGATGGACCTGCTGTTGCTGTGCCCCATCGGGCCACTCGGGCGGGATGTGGTTCGGCGCGAGCTGAACACCGAATCGCCACTTGCCGTCGACGAACACACAATGAAAGTCATCGTCCTCATAGACCTCGCCTCCCAGGAGCGCCGCCCAGAACGCACTCTCGGTGGCGATATCGGCGGCATCAAACACGGTGATTTGCCTGGCGATCTTCATTCGTTCGATCCCTTCCGCGCCGTGACACGGCACGTTACAAGCAATTCCGGACACTCTGCTGCCGGGTTGATCCGGGTCAGTTACGGGCGCAAGACGGCCTCACACCCGTGAATCACGGCCACGCCCGTGGGACTCGGCGACGTTCCCGCCTGTCTCCGATCCCCACGTCACCCTCCGGTCAGGCGCGATGACCTGGCGTTCGGTGGCGCTGGATCCCGACGAGGCGGCGTCGAAGGCACCCAGGCCCGGTCAGGTGTCCCAGAGGAGCACTTCCTGCCGACACCTGTGTGCCCACTCCAACGCCACGTAGGCCCGGATGACGTGCCCTGCGTCGGTGAACCCCGATCCGGGTGGCACTTGGTAGCGACCGAACTTGTCAGGAACCTCCCTACCCGATTGCCACGCCTCGGCCGCTGTCTGGAACGAGGCATGCGGTCCGGCCTCCATGTCGGCGGGATCGAATAAAACTGTCCCTGGAGCCATCTCGGGGTCAATCCTGATCCAACGTCCGGCCGACCCATGTCGTTGTCATCGCGGTCTTCATCCACCATGATCAACTCGTCACACGAGCCGATCCCCATCCGTACGCGGAAGGTTCAGCCTCATCAGCGGTGCCGATAAGTGACCATCATGGGGTATGGAGGATCTTGCGACTGCGGCGTCCAAGTGGATGGGGCGGCAGCTGGAAGTGGAGTCGCTGTTGCTTGGCGGTGGTGAGGCCGAGGTCTGGTCGGCCTCGGCCGAAGCGGAGCCGCTCGTCATCCACGTGAGCCCAATATGGCGCGAACCCGCAGAGGTGTCGTGGAGTCACGCCGTCGCCACCCAAGCGGCCACCATTGTTCCTGAGGCTGTAGCGCCGATCTCAATAGATGGCGACACCTACTTCACCTGGCGTGGCCGGGTCGTGGCGGTGTTCCCCTTCGTTGATGGCGCACCGGCTGATCGCGAGGATCCAAACCAGGTAGCCGCCGCCGGACGGCTGTTGGCGCGTATCCACCGCGCGCTGCTCGCATGGCAACCCGCATCACCCCTGGTGACGCTTGAGTCCTCGGTCATTGATGACGAGCTCGCCGAAGTTGACCTCGACGCATGGTGGTCCAGCTGTCTCCGGAGAGTTCGGCACGGGGTATGTCACGGAGACTACTTCCGCCGTAACGTGTTGATCTCCGATGGAGAGATCCGCGGTGTCATCGACTGGAGCGACGCCCACGTCGGGCCGCTCATTCGCGAGGTCGGCTTTGCTGGGTGGGAATTCGGCAAGGACGACAATTTGCGGTTGGCTCGCGATCGATTCGACCTCTTCGTCGACGCCTACCGCAGCGACGCTCCGCATCTTTCTGAGTGGGAGTTCGATCTCGTGCACGGCGCTGCGCGCATCGCCCTGCGCGACAACATCCGGCACAACATCCGGCATACCGCACGCCGCGGTGTCCTCACCGAAGGCGACTACCACCGCAGGCAACGACATGCCTTCCAGCGACTGCAGTGCGCGCTGCCAGGGCCCCCTCCGCGGCGATGACGCAGACGACGTACGGATGCAGATCCCCCAAACGAACACTCCGCCCGGCGGCCGGTTGACGTCGATCCTCAGCACCAGATGTGGCTAGGGCGTGTCTGATGGATCTTGTGGTTTGGTTTTGGCAGGGTTTCCGCCATGGGTCGTGACCGGTTGTTGAGTGATGAGATGTGGGCTCGGATCGAGCCGTTGCTGCCGGATCGGGCGCCCCGGCGTGGCGGTCGGTGGTTGGATCATCGGAAGGTGGTCGAGGCGATCTGCTGGCGGTTTCGGACTGGCTCGCCGTGGCGTGATCTGCCCGCCGATCTCCCTGCATGGCAAACGGTTTGGTGGCGTTTCGATCGGTGGT
>JBOHED010000484.1:0-6928 GCA_050700915.1 Actinopolymorphaceae bacterium
TGCGCGAACCTGGACGAGGGACAGGCGCGGTGCGGCGATCAGCACCCCGGCACCCTGCCACCGACGCGTTGCGGGCAGCCGACATCGCCTTGTCGGGACGGTGTCCCGCTTGGCTCGCCGGAATCGCTCGGCCGTCGGCTCACCCGCGTACATCCTGTCGGCACGGGCTGACGATAGCGTTCGGCGTACGGCGAGTCACCTACGCACGGGGTGTCCCGGTGAGATTGTGCGCGTGCGGTGTCCTAGGCCGACGACGTTCGTCACCCGGCGTAGCGGCAGAGGAAGTCCGTGACGGCCGCGAGGTAGGGCGCGCGGCGGTCCCTGCGGATGTTGTGACCGGCGCCCTCGATGTGCACCGACTCGTACTCCCCCGCCGCCGCGGCCGCGCACTCGGCGGCCATGTCCGCCGAGATCAGCGACCCGCGGTCGGTGTCGCCGCGCAGGAGTAGGACGGGACAGCTCACCTTCGGGAGTACGTCGGGGAGATATGCCATCGGCTCGGCCGGCAGGTCGAGTACGCGCAGGTCGAAGCGTTCCTTCGACACCGCCCACGGCTCGTGCTCGTCGTCGGGCCAGTCGGGGTTGCCGGCCCGGTTGACCGCGATCCGTTCGGCGAGGTCGCGGGCGCGGGCGGCGTGCAGCCAGTCCAGGTTGCGCCGCCGGGCCGGCGCCGGCGCGCTGTCCTCCCCGGTGGGACGCTGACCGGGCGGCGGATCCTCCAGGATGGCCGCGGCCACCAGGTCCGGTCGACTCGCGGCGAGCGCGGCGGTCGTCACCGCACCCATCGAGTGGCCCACGACGACGACACGACCACCGGGGCGTAGGCCGCCGGCCGCTACTACGGTTTCGAGGACCTGACCGACGTCGCGGACGTGCGCCGACCGACCGGTGGTCTCGTCGGGGAGCCCGGACGAGCCGTGCCCGCGGGCGTCGATCGCGAGCGACTCCCACGGCCCCTCGAGCGCCGCGACGAACGGCCCCCAACAGTCCGCCGAGTCACTGAAGCCGTGCAGGAAGCAGATGTCGACGGTCGGTGCCGTCCGCGCCCAGGCGAGGTGTCCGGTCGTACCGCGTTCGGTGAACGGGCTGCCGGTGCGCGCGTCAGATGTGTCGGCCATGGGCGGGACGCTACGGCCTTGGCTCGTACCTGGCCAGATCGAAGAGGCCGAAGAGCCGCTGCTGGTCAGTGTGGCGGTCGGCGAGGATGCGTCGGGTCCGTGGCCGGCCGCCCCTGGACGGGTAGCGCAGCTCGGTCTCCTCGATGCCGGCCAACCGGTCGAACAGCTCCCGTACCGACAGGTCGAGCCCGGCCCGCTGCGCACTGTGCCGCATCAGGTGGGTGACCGTCGTCGCCAGGATCCGGACGTACGCATCGACCGCGATCCGTTGCTCGTCCCAGCGCCAGCCCGGCGACGGCGCGGGGACGACCGGTCCACCCCAGTGGCGCAGGGTGCCCTCGATCCGGTGCCGCGCGCGGTAGGCGGTGAGTACGTCGGCCACCGACCAGTCGTCGTGGTCGGTGACGAGCAGTTGGCGGCCGAAGACCTCCTGCCCGAGTCGCGCCCGGGCGGCCTCGTCGACGGCCCACCGGAGCCGCAGGTCGGCCGGTTCGCTGCCGGTGAGGGTCGTCGACAGCACCCGGTCGACCCACCGGAACCTCGTGATGCGGCCGATCTCCGCCAGGATCCGTTCCCGTGGCAGGCGTAGCGCGCCGTTTCGCAGCGCGGCGGCCAACTCCTCGAGGCGCCGGGTCGCACTGGCAAGGTCCTGGGCGAGGCCGCGCGCCTGCGCGTCGTGCAGCAGGCGAGAGTGCAGGGCGATCGCACGGCGCTCGACACCGGCGACGCGGCTGCGGGTGTCGTAGGCGGTCACGCCCGGGAAGCGGGCAGCGTCGACGGCGCGGCGTCGGCTGGCGGGTACGGCGAGCAGTTCGGGGTGGTCGCCGGGCGGCAGGGAGGCGACGACGTGCAGACCGTCGAGGCCGCCGGCGCCGAACTGGCTGCTCTGGCCGGCGTCGACGACCACGGTGACAGCACCAGTGTTGCCCGAGGGGTCGGCGGCGGCGAGCGACCGGTGCCGTTCCGCGAGCCGCCCGACCAGAGCGGTGAACGTCTCGCCGGCTCGGCCCGCGTGGCCGCCGTGGGGATGCAGGTACACGTCCGAACCGAGCGGGACCGCGCCGTCCAATGTCACGATCAGCCCTAGCCCGGCGAGCCGCGCTCCGGATCCGCCGCCTTCGCGGATCGGCGACGGATCCTCGTACGCCGCGAACACCGGAACGTCGACCGCCAGCACCGGAACCGGAGACTCGCCCCATGACTTGTCGGAGGTTGGTCGGTCTCTATCTCGAGCTACCTCCCACAAGTCCGCGGATGCGGCCCCATCGTCGCCGCCGACCGCTGCCAGCAGCCGGGGAAGAAGCGCGGCCTCGAGCTCGTCGAGGTAACCGGTCGTGAGGCGGCGCATGGCACGCCCGACCCGGCGCCGGTCCAGTGCGGCGGCGTCGAGCCGCGGCCGGACGAACCGCGCGGCCGCCGACTGCCGCCACCACGCGGCGAGATCGGGCCTGTTGCCAGGTGGACCTGCTGGACCGGATGGACCGGGCGCGCCACCTGCGGCGACCGCCTGGTGGAGTACGCCGAGGGCGAGATAGGTCCCCGTCGAGACCTTCGTACGCCGGCTGCCGACGATCTCGTCCACCAGCTCCGCAAGGCCGAGGTCGGTGAGCACCCCCCACACCGCGGCGACGTCGCCGAACGCCAGGTGTCTGGTGCGGTCCGGCCCGCCTCCGCCCGACGCGCCCTTACCCGGCCCGCTCCCGCCAACCGCTCTGCCGTCCGGTGCTCTGCCGTCCGGTGCTCTGCCGTCAATAGTCGCCGCGACCGCGGCAGCGAGGTCCTCCGCGGTGCCGAGGTAGCGCTGTCCGACGATGCGCGGCTTGCCGTCGACCCGGCGGGATTCGGCGAGGTAGTAGTACGTCCGGCCGTTGATGCGCTTGCCGACCACTGAAGCCATCCTTTAGGTAATACACCCGGTCGCGGGCGCCGGCCAAGCCGGGAGGGCCCGGTGACCAGGGCGGACGCACCTCCGGGACCACGCGGGCGGCGGGCTCACACTCGTCCGCGTGCGGAAGCGCTGGTCCGAGCGCGGTGCGCCGGCATAGCGTCGCGGCCGTGACAGTCGTTCAGCCAGACTCCTCGTCCCCACCACCTGAGCAGCCGGCACCACCCGAGCAGCCGCCATCCGCGCAGCCGCCCTCCGCGTCGGCCATGCGTCGCGCGCTCGCCCGTGCCCGGGACGGCAAGACGCTGAACGTCGACGAGGCCGCGGTCCTCCTCCACGCCCGGGCGGCTGACCTCGACACGCTGACCGGTCTCGCGTCGAGGCTGCGCGACCAGGGCCTCGAAGCGGCTGGCCGTCCGGGCGTCATCACGTACAGCAGAAAGGTCTTCATCCCCCTCACCCGCCTGTGCCGCGACAGGTGCGGCTACTGCACCTTCGTCACTGTCCCGGGCAAGCTCCCGGCCGCGTACCTGAGTCCCGACGAGGTGCTCGACATCGCCCGGCAGGGTGCCGCGATGGGCTGCAAGGAGGCCCTCTTCACCCTCGGCGACCGGCCCGAGGATCGCTGGCCGGCGGCGCGCGCGTGGCTGGACGAGAACGGCTACGACGACACGCTGTCCTACGTCCGCGCGATGGCGATCCGGGTGCTCGAGGAGACGGGCCTGCTGCCGCACCTCAACCCGGGCGTTCTGTCGTGGCAGGACCTGCAGCGGCTCAAGCCGGTCGCGCCGTCGATGGGGATGATGCTCGAGACCACCGCGCGGCGACTCTTCACCGAGCGCGGTGGGCCGCACTTCGGCTCGCCCGACAAGGACCCCGACATCCGGCTGCGGGTGCTGGAGGACGCCGGCCGCAGTGCGGTGCCGTTCACGACCGGCCTCCTGATCGGGATCGGCGAGACGCCGACCGAGCGCGCCGAGTCGCTCTTCGCGATCCGCGGCGTGGCCCGCGCCTATGGCGGCATCCAGGAGGTGATCGTCCAGAACTTCCGGGCCAAGCCCGACACCAAGATGCGGTCCGCCCCCGACGCCGACCTGCAGGACCTGGCGGCGACGATCGCGGTGGCCCGCCTGGTGCTTGGCCCGAAGGCGCGGATCCAGGCGCCACCGAATCTCATCGACGATGAGTACGCCCTCATGCTGCGGGCCGGTATCGACGACTGGGGCGGCGTCTCGCCGTTGACGCCCGACCACGTGAACCCCGAGCGCGCCTGGCCGCAGATCGAGGCGTTGGCGACGCGCACGGCCGCGGGCGGCTTCACGCTGGCCGAACGCCTGACGATCTATCCCGAGTACGTACGGATGGGCGAGCCGTGGCTGGATCCCCGGGTCGCTCCGCACGTGGCGGCGTTGGTCGATCCGGCGACCGGCCTCGCGCGGGAGGGCGCGGTGCCGCAGGGCATTTCCTGGCAGGAACCCGACGGTGGTTGGCAGGCTGGAGGCGCGGGATCGGGGCGTACGGACCTGCACGTCACCATCGACTCGCGGGGGCGTACCGCAGATCGGCGGGAGGACTTCTCGTCCGTCTACGGCGACTGGGACGAGCTCGCCGCCCAGGTATCGTCCGACCCGGCGACGGCGCCGGCATCGGCGCTCGCGCCGGAACGGCTGGACGGCACCGTCAAGGACGCCTTGCGGCAGGCCGAGAAGGACCCCGCCGGCCTCTCCGACGACCACGCCCTCGCGCTGCTGCACGCCGACGGTCCGGCCCTGGAGTCCCTTGCCCGCTTGGCGGATGGGCTGCGGCAGGACGTGGTCGGCGAGGACGTGACGTTCGTGGTGACGCGCAACATCAACTTCACGAACGTGTGTTACACGGGCTGCCGGTTCTGTGCGTTCGCCCAGCGGCGGACCGACGCCGATGCCTACACACTCTCCCTCGCGCAGGTCGGCGACCGGGTCGACGAGGCGTGGGAGGCAGGCGCGACCGAGATCTGTATGCAGGGCGGGATCCATCCGGACCTGCCGGGCACGGCGTACTTCGACCTTGCGCAGGAGGTGAAACGCCGGCAGCCCGACGTCCATCTGCATGCGTTCAGTCCGATGGAGGTCATGAACGGCACGTCGCGGACCAACCTGCCGGTGCGCGAGTGGCTCGTCCGCGCCCGCGAGGCAGGGGTCGACTCGTTGCCCGGCACGGCCGCGGAGATCCTCGACGACGACGTGCGGTGGGTGCTCACCAAGGGCAAACTGCCGACCGCGAGCTGGGTCGAGGTGGTCAGCACCGCGCACGAGCTCGGGATCCCCACGACGTCGACGATGATGTACGGACACGTCGACACCCCCGCACACTGGGTCGCACACATTCGGATCATCGCGCAGCTCCAACGCAGGTCCCTGGAAAACAACGGGCATCGCGGCTTCACCGAGTTCGTGCTGCTGCCGTTCGTGCACACGAGCGCGCCGATCTACCTTGCCGGGTTGGCGCGGCCGGGTCCGACACCCCGGGAGAACCGCGCCGTGCACGCCGTGTCCCGGCTGCTGCTGCACGGGCTGATCGACAACATCCAGTGCTCGTGGGTGAAACTCGGGCCGGAGCTCTGTCAAGCCGTCCTTGACGGTGGCGTCAACGACGTCGGCGGCACCCTGATGGAGGAGACGATCAGCCGGATGGCAGGTGCGGGTCACGGGTCGTACAAGACGATCAGCGACCTGCGCGCACTCGTCGCCCCCACCGGTCGGCCGCTACGCCAACGCACCACCGACTACGCCACACCGACCGCCGAACGCGTCGCCGCCGCCGAGGCGAGTGACGGTGTCTGCGCGGCCGTCAGGAGTCCCCTGCCCATCGTGTGACGGCTCGGGCAGGGCGAAAGTCGCCCTGCCCGCTGAGCGCGGGCCCTTCGTTCGACCAAATACCAAACGCCCGCAGGATCCCTACCTGGCATGAAAGTCTGCCGGCAGGGGGGAACATCCATGAACAGCCAGAATGCGGTGCGCGAAGCGCACCTGCGTACGGGCCGATGGAAGCGGCACCGGCCAGCGCTCCTGGCCCTGGCAGTCGCGTGCGCCGCGGTCGTGCTCGGGTGCGGATGCAGCGGACCAGCCGTTCCGGTCACGATGGCGACGACACCCGCCCACGCGCCGACGTCGGGGGCGTCGTCCTCCGCGGCGATGGTCGCGGTCGGGGAGACGTTCCGTAACGGGAGCTTCGAGGTGACGGTCACCGAGGTGACCACCGGCGTGAAGAAGTACATCAAGGGCCTCAGCGTCGCACCCGTGACGTCGCGGAACGGACAGCTCATCGCGGTACGCATGACCGCGAGGAACGTCAGCATGGCTCCGGCGCAGTTCGGCAGCGACCACCACCGGATGGTGGACACCCGCGGGCGACGGTTCGGTCCGACGCAGGTGCGCGGGTTCGAGTACCACGCGCAGCTCAACCCTGACCAGACGACCCAGGGCGTGGTGATCTTCGACGTCGCGGCAGGCGTCGGGCTCGGCCACCTGATCGTGCAGACCGACGACAACGGGGTGGACCGGCGGTCCAGGACCTACGTCGCCGCGCCGAAGCCCTGACTTTTTGCATGAGGGGCACCCTGCGCCAACGCATCGCTGGATGAGGGGACCCCTGCGCCCATGGGTTTCGCATGAGGGGCACCCTCCTCCAACGGGCCGCTGGATGAGGGGCGCCTCCGCCAAAGACCGTCGCGTGAAGGCCTGCGCCATTGCGCTTTGCATGAGTGGCACCCTCCGCCAACCTGCCCTGGTCCCCGCTCTGGCCCCACCCTGTCCCACGCGGGCGTTCCGGCACGGATTGGACAGGATGGTCACGCTCTGCTATTCCTTGATACGGATCAGAACTTTCGCGGATTGGAACCGGCTTCGTGTCACCTCCCACGTCCGACGACCATTAGGGTTTTCGC
>JBOHED010000485.1:0-6378 GCA_050700915.1 Actinopolymorphaceae bacterium
GTGGTGCACCGGCCGGTGCCCCACGACCGCCGCCGGGACCGCCACCAGGACCGCCACGACCGCCGCCGGGACCACCACCGGGGCCACCACGACCGCCGCCGGGGCCACCACGACCGCCGCCTGGCGCGCCGGTTCGGCCACCCGGACCACCGGTCCGCGCACCCGGGCCACCACGGCCGCCGGGTCCACCGGGACCGCCGCCTGGTCCGCCGCGGCCGCCTGAGCGACCCGCCGGAGCCGGCCGGGACGGCATCATGCCTGGATTGGGTCGAGGACCGCCCGGACGGTCTGCTCCACGCTCGGGACGGTCCGGCGTCGCCGCGGGACTGGATCCCGCGCCTGTGCCGGCGCCACCGTCCTCGCGGCGCGGACCACCCGGACCCTGGCGCTCAGCGCCAGGACCGCGCATACCGGTCGTCGATGTGAAGGGGTTGTTGCCTGGGCGCGGACCCGTGCCGTGGCGTGGTCCCGACGGCCTGGGTCGAGCCTGGTCGCTGCCCTGGCCCGGCCCGCGGGTACGGCCGCCCGCCTGTCCGCCGCCCTGACCTGGGCGGGGTGGGCGGGAGGGCGCCGGGCCTGGACGGGGTGTCGAGGCGGGGCGCGGCGCCGGGCGTCCGGGCTCCTGGAAGCCAGGCTCGGCCGGCCGCGGGGGCGCTGGCCTTGTCTCGCCCGGCTGCTCCGCCGCGGGTTGCGGCACCGCGGGGCGTGGCGCCGGTGTCTCCGTTACCTCCGGCGTCACCGGCTCGACAGGTGCGGCGACAGACGGCTTCGCGGGCGGTGTCGGCCGCGGCGGTGCCGGTTTCACACCGTCGACCGGGGACTCCTGGCGGGTGGCGACGTCAGCCGCCGGGGCCTCAGCCGCCGGGGATTCGGTGGCCTTCGCCGTCGTTGACTTCTTCGTAGACTTCTTCGCGGATGCCTTGCCGTCGGCCTTCGCTCCACCGGCGCTCTGGGTCGCGAACGACTCCTTGAGTCTGCGTACGACCGGCGCTTCGACGGTCGACGACGCCGACCGGACGAATTCACCGAGCTCCTGGAGCTTGGCCATGACGGCCTTGCTTTCGATTCCGAACTCCTTGGCGAGTTCGTAGACCCGGACCTTTGCCACTGCTCTCCTTTGCCGGCCCGGGCCCTCTTCTCGGGTCCAGGCGCTAGTTCCTGCGCGTGCTCATCGCTCGGTTCTCATCGAGTGCTCATGAGCCGCTCGACCCACTTTCTTTTCTTCGGGCGGGACCCCGGTGGGGACCCTGCCTCAGTTCGCGTGTGTTGCCGTTCTCGGTGTTGCTGTTCTCGGTGTTGCTGTTTTCGGTGTTGCTGTACTCGGCGGTGTTGCCGTCCTCCGCACCCTCGACGTGACGTTGGAGCTTCTCGATGTCGATCGGCCCCTGGGTGCGCAGTGCACGCGGAAACGCATGTCTGCGCACGGCCAGCCCCACGCACTCCGGTGTGGGATGCACATGAGCTCCACGCCCCGGTGCATGTCCGGAAACGTCTGGGACGAGCCAGGCCGCCCCGGCGTCACGTGCGAGAACGACACGGAGGAGGTCGGACTTCGCCGTACGAAGCCGACACCCCACACACGTGCGCACAGCGTGCGGACGCGTTTTCGGTTCCCGACCCGTACGACCCACCTTGGGAGAGTGTACCCAGACGGTACGCGCGGACGGTCCCGGCCACCTCGCACGGACGCGTGGCCGGGCCTACTCCAGGGGCGCCGGCCTACTCCAGGGTGTCGGGCTCGCCGGGTCCGGCCGGGTTGGTGCCGGGTTGTCCGGCATCGGGCACAACTACCCCAGTGTCAGGTACCCCGGTGTCAGGTACCTCCGTGTCGGGCCGGATGTCGATCCGCCAACCGGTCAGCCGCGCCGCCAGGCGGGCGTTCTGGCCTTCGCGGCCGATCGCGAGCGAGAGCTGGTAGTCGGGCACGATCACCCGGGCCGCCTTCGCTGCCGCGTCGACGACCACCACCTCACTGACCCGGGCCGGGGACAACGCCTGCTTGACGTAGTCGGCGGGGTCGTCGGACCAGTCGACGATGTCGATCTTCTCGCCGTGCAGTTCGTTCATCACGTTGCGAACCCGCGCACCGACCGGGCCGATGCAGGCGCCCTTCGCGTTGACCGACGGATTGTGGGAACGCACGGCCACCTTGGTTCTGTGCCCGGCCTCGCGCGCGATTCCGGCGATCTCCACGGTCCCGTCGGCGATTTCGGGTACTTCGAGGGAGAAGAGCTTCTTGACAAGATTGGGGTGGGTACGCGAGAGCGTGATCTGCGGGCCGCGGAAGCCCTTGCGGACGGCCACGATGTAGCACCTGAGCCGCTGCCCGTGGTCGTAGCGTTCGCCGGGGACCTGCTCCTGTGGTGGCAGGACACCTTCGACCTTGCCGAGGCTGACGTGGACCACTCGCGCGTCCTTGCCCTGCTGGATCACGCCCGAGACGATGTCGCCTTCGCGGCCGGCGAACTCGCCGAACATGTGGTCTTCCTCGGCGTCGCGGAGCCGCTGCAGGATGACCTGCTTCGCGGTCGTGGCGGCGATTCGGCCGAAGTCGGTCGGTGTGTCGTCCCACTCGCGAGCCGCCTCATCTGACTCGCCCTCGGCGTCGTCCTCTCGGGCCCAGACCATGACATGACCGGTGCGCCGGTCGAGCTCGACCCGGGCGTGCGGCTGGGCGCCCTCGGTGCGGTGATAGGCGATGAGCAGGGCCTGCTCGATCGCCTCGACCACCGCATCGAGCGGAATGTCCTTCTCACGTTCAAGGGCGCGGAGGACCGCCATGTCGATGTCCATCGCTCACCCCTCCCCGTCCTTGTCATCGGTGCCATCGGCGGCACCGTCCGCGCCATCCCCGCTGTCGTCGTCGGTCGCGGTGGACCTGGTGAACTCGACCTGTACCCGCGCCTTGGCGACCTCGGCGTAGTCGACCCGGTGCATGAGACCGTCCTCGGCGAGGTTCGCACCGGCCTCGTCGGCGGCGTCCACCCGGCCTGTGAGCTGACTTCCGTCGAGGTGGACGACCTTGACCAACCGCCCGACGTTGCGCCGCCAGTGTCTCGGGGCCGTCAGCGGTCGATCGACGCCGCGCGAGGTCACCTCGAGGGTGTAGGCCCGCTCGCCCATCACGTCGTGGGAGTCGAGAACCTTGCCCACCATCCTGGACAGGTCGGCGAGCTGGTCGAGCCCGACGCCACCGTCGGCGTCGACCACGAGGCGTACGACGGTGCGCCGGCCGGCGGGGATCAGCTCGACGGCCTCGAGATCGATGGCGCTCTCAGCGAAGACAGGCGTGAGGAGGTCGGCCACCCGGTCGCGAGCTGCGGAGCCGTTCACCGCGGTTGCCTCCTCTCTCCAGTTGTCAGCCCCCACTGTGGTCGGTGAAGAACTGTGCTGTGCCGCCCGGCCTTGACGGCCAACACCGGCGAAAGTCAGCGTACCCGTCGGACGGAAAGCCGATCAAACCACGTCCAGGTCAGGTTGACGGTCGCCGATCAGGTGCGCGACAAGGCCGCATCGACAGGGACATTCAGGCGTAAGGACCCGAGCCCTCCGGTAACGTCACGCGGGTGACAACGCACATCAGGGGGGACCGTGCCGCCGGCGGTTCGACCCGCCGTGGGCTCCTCCGAATCGCCGTGACCACAGGCGTCCTGGGAGTTCCGGTGAGCCTTGCCACTGGGTTGCTCGCCGGCTGTACCGAGGATGCGCCGACCAGTCACGGTTCGGCCGGAGCGGATGCGCCTCGGCCGAGCCCGACCCGCGATCCCGACATTCCGGTCCTTCGCGCCGCGGTGGACGCCGAGCAACGCCTGCTCGACGAGTACGCCGCCACCGTCGCGCGGCATACCGACCTGCGCGAGCGGCTTGCGCCTTTCGTTCGGCGGCACGAGGCGCATCTCGCCGCTCTGCGGACGGCCGCCAGTCCCACCGCGGCACCGGCAGCCCCGGCGGGCAAGGCACGCACCGGCGATCGGGCCGATTCCGCACCGGCGTCACCGGGCGCCGCCCTTGCCGCCCTGGTCGACGCCGAGCGGGCAGCGGCCGCTGACCGCGACACCGACCTCAGGACCGCGCGGGGCGGCGATCACGCCCGGCTGTTGGCCTCCATCGCCGCCTGCGAGGCCACGCACGCCGGCCAACTCGGTGGAGACACCGCATGAGCGCGAGGAGCCCCCACGGAGGTACGCCGAGGAACGAGATGTGCCGGAGAGAGGCACCGCAGCGGTCATGCAAAAGGAGAACGGCATGAGGGTGAATGAGAGGGAGATCGCGGCGCTCCAGCAGGCCCTCGCGGGGATCCATGCCGCCGTGTGGGGCTATGGCGTACTCGGTCCACGGCTGGGTGTCGAGGAAGCACGGGGCCGCCAGACCTACGCCACGTACCGGAGCCTGCGGGACCAGGTCGCCGCACTCATCCGGGACCGGTCGTCGGTGCCGGTGGCAGCAGAGGCGGCGTACGCACTTCCGTTCGAGGTCTCGGGTGTGGCGACCGCCAAGCGACTGGCCGTTCATCTCGAGGACGGATGCGCAGCCGTCTTCGCCGATCTGGTCGCCGACGCCGACCTGCCGGCGGTGAAGGCGTTCGCCGCGCGCCTTCTGCACGAATGCGCCGAACGCCGGTTGGCATGGGGCGGGGAACCGGTGGCGTTTCCGGGCCTGCCGGAGAAGCGGTGACCGCGCCCCAGCAGAGCCGGACGCAGGCGAGAGATTCAGCTGCGGGTCGAGCCGCGAGGTTGCGTGGTGCTGCCGCGCCACTCGTCGACCAGTGGTAGCAGGTCGGCCAGTCGCTGGACGACCGCATGCGGCTCACCGTCGACGTGGCCGCGCTGGACGTCGGGGATGGCGCTGTGCGGCACGTGGACCGCGCGCATCCCCACCTCCCGGGCGCCGTGGATGTCGTCGAAGAGCCGGTCGCCCACGAACACGCATCGCTCAGGTGAGCTGACGCCCACGGCCCGCATCGCCGCGAGGAACGCCTCCCGGTGCGGCTTGGTCCAGGCGATCTCGCTGGTGTAGACCGCGCCGTCGATCAGGTCGAGCACCTCGTCGCGGCGGAACACCAGCTCGTGATAGTCGCGTGGCCACACGGTGTTGGACAGAACGCCGACCGCCACGCCTCGCTCGCGGAGTGCGGTGAACAGCGGCACGACGTCGGGATCGGTGTAGGTGTGGGGATCCCAGTACGCCTGGTAGGCGGCGACGCCTCGCTCGTGCGCCGGTCCTGACGGCACCAGCCCCGCCGCGCCGACGATGGCGTCGAAGTCGGTCGCCTTGTGCTCGTCTCGGGCGAGCCGCCAGGCCTCCCCCTCGGCGTCGCTGAGCGCGGCCACGATGGCCTCGTCGTGGTGCGGGTCATAGGCATGGGCGTACGCCCGCCACTGGTCGCCCCACTCGATCGCGTGCCACGGGGTCAGCGTGCCGCCCCAGTCGAAGATCACCGCATCCACCGTCATGTCGACCATCCTGCCAACGACGTCCGACCGGGGCTTGGCTCGTGGCCACATCCGGAACGTCGACGCGGGGCGACGGGTCCCGCAGGTGCCCACCGCACCCCAGCCGGGTGTATCAGTCGGATGACGTTTCGAACCGAGACGTAAGAACTACCGTTCCCCACTTGTCAGGCAGCTGGGCGGACCGGTCGAATGGCGCGGGACCTGCCGGCATCGAAGCCGTCGGATGACCAACGAAGGGATCAGGGTGGCCGGGATGGCATGGGTGAAGCACTTCGCAGGCACACGTCCCAAGTCGCGGGAACGGTGGTTGACCCGCGTCCTCGGAGTGGTCACCGTCGCGGTGCTCGTCGGCGCGGCCTGTTCGCCCGTGGGACAGGAGACCGACACGGGTGCGGGTGGCGACAGCGCCAAGCCCGACGAGACCGGGGCGGCCCGGCCGACGAACGTCGGAGAGCCGGCGGACCCGGCCGCGGTCGAGCAGGGCGGTGAACTCACCCTGGCGTTGTCGGCGGACCCGGACCTGCTCGACCCGAGCCTCGCGCGTTCGCTCTACAGCCGCTACATCTTCAACGCCACGTGCGAGAAGCTGTACGACACCGACGCGGAGGCGAAGGTCGTTCCACAACTCGCCACCGAGTTGCCGGAGATCAGCGACGACGGCAAGACCGTGACCATCAAGGTGCGTACGGGCATCAAGTTCGGCGACGGCACGGAGTTCAACGCCGCGGCGGTGAAGACGTCGCTCGACCGGAATCTCGAGCTGCCCGAGTCCGCGCGGGTGAGTGAGTTGGGTCCGATCACCGAGGTCGAGGCACCAGACGACGAGACGGTCGTCATCCACCTGTCGACCCCGTTCGCGCCCCTCACCGCGGCGCTCGCAGACCGCGCGGGCATGGTGATGAGCCCGGCCCAGCTAGACAAGCTG
>JBOHED010000486.1:0-5281 GCA_050700915.1 Actinopolymorphaceae bacterium
CGTGGCTCCTTGCTCCGGTCGCTCGCCGGGTCCGTGCTCAGCAGGTCGCAGCCGGCCAGTGCCGCCGTGACGATCGCCGCGCCACCGGCACCGGCGGACCGGAGAACGTCCCTTCGGCTGACTCGTCGCGCCGCCGGGTCTCCGATAGCCATGCGGTCCCCCTCCAGGGTGTCGCCTGTCATGCCGAGTGGACGACATGCCCCATGCATTACAACGTTGGAACGTCGCAGTCTGATGACTCCGGATACCGCCGTCAACCGGGTGGCGAACAATCTGGCCACGAGGCGCTGGCCGGTTCGGGCCAGCTGCCATGGCAGCCGCGAGTGGCGGGCCAACGCCCTATGCTCGTGCTCATCATGTCGACTCCGGGACCGTCCGCCGCCCGGCTCACCCGACCCACGACGACGACCGGAACGACCAGAGCGCTCCTCGCCGGCGGTGTGATCGCCGGCCCCGTGTTCACCCTCGCGTGGATCGTCGAGGGCGCCACCCGCGCCGACTACAACCCGGTCCGGCACCCCGTCAGTTCACTGGCCCTGGGTGCGTACGGATGGACGCAGGTCATCACGTTCATCGTCACCGGCCTGTTGTCCGTGGGTCTTGCGTTCGGACTGTGGCGCGCCCTGCGGCCATGGGGCGGATCGACATGGGGACCGCTGCTGGTGGGTGCGTTCGGCATCGGCCTGGTCGGCGCGGGAATCTTCGTCACTGATCCGGTAAGCGGTTACCCACCGGGCACACCGGACCAGCTCACCGGCTACAGCGGCGTGCCGGCCCTCCTCCATGACGTGTTCTCGATCCCGGTGTTCGTGGGCCTGCCCATCGCCTGTTTCGTGTTCGTACGCAGGTTCAGCCGATGGGGCATGCGCGGTTGGGCGACCTACGCGGGCCTGACGGGTGTCGTGTTCGCGGTCGGGTTCGTCCTTGCCAGCTTGGCTTTTGGTCAGGTCGCGGACCTGGTGGCGGTCGGTGGCCTGCTGCAGCGCCTCACGATCACGATCGGCTGGACCTGGCTGACGCTGCTAGCCCTGTTGCTCATGAGAGAACGCCCGTTGCGAACCTGACTACGAAAGGACACCTGCATGCACATCGACCTCGGAGGGCGCGTCGCCATCGTCACGGGTGCGGGCCGCGGCATCGGCCGCGCACTCGTCATGCGGTTGGCGCACGAAGGTGTCACCACGGTCGCGCTCGACGTCAACCAGAGCCATCTCGACTCAGTGGGTGCCGAGCTCGCCGATGCCGGCGTACCCCCGTCGAGCCAGTTCGTCTGCGACGTCACCGACATGGACCGCGTCCAGGAGGTAGTCGACGAGGCAGCGCGGCAGCACGGGCGAATCGACATCCTCGTCAACAACGCCGGTGTGGCCACCGGTGGGCCGATCGACACCCTCCCGGTCGAGAAGTGGCACGCCTGCCACGACGTGAACCTGACCGGCACCTTTCACATGTGCAAGGCGGTCATCCCGGCCATGAAGAAGCAGCGTTCGGGGCGGATCATCAACGCGTCGTCATTCGCGGCAGTCGTTCCGTCCGTCGGGGGCGCCGCCTACGCGTCGTCGAAGGCGGCAGTGGCCCACTTCACCCGCGCGATCGCCGGCGAGCTCGGCCCCTGGAACATCACCGCGAACGCCTACGCGCCAGGCATGATCCCCACCGACATGAACCATTTCGCCGAACGTCCGTCCGAGGTGCAGGACCGGCTCCTGGACATGCTCACGATCCGGCGTTGGGAAACGCCCGAGGACGTCGCCAACCTGGTGTGCTTCCTCGCCTCCGACCAGGCCGGCTACATCACCGGCACGCTGATCGACGTGAGCGGTGGCAAGCTCGCCACCCAGATGCCGCGGACGGCCTATGACATGAGCGCTTCGTAGCACACCACGTCACTCTCCAGTTTTTCGTCGTACGCCATCACGCCGGCGGGGCAGGGGAAAGCCCGCCAGAGTGGACGCGAACGCACGTAGCGTCGTCGGTGTGCTCCTCCTCCACCACTCCGGCCGGCACCGCGCGGCGGGGGACACCGGCGCCGGGGGTCGACCCCACCTCGGTCTGACCCTGGTATCCGCGTCGCTGTGCATCTTCATGATCCAGCTCGACTTCTTCGCCCTGAATCTGGCACTGCCGACGATGGCTGCCGAGCTCCACACGACGACGACCAACATGCAGTGGGTGATCAGTGGGTACATGCTCGCGGTCGGTGCGTTCCTGATCCCTGGTGGGCGCCTCGGCGACATCGTCGGACGCAAACGGATGCTGATGATCGGCATTGCCGGTTTCGGTGCCTGCTCACTCGGCGCGGGCCTGGCGTCCACCGCCAGCGTCGTGATCGTCTTCCGTATCCTGCAAGGCGTCGCCGCCGGGATCATGTTCCCTCTCGGCATCGCGGTGATCACGGCGGCGTACCCACCGCAGCGGACGATGCGGGCGATCGGTAACGCCTACGGCATCGGAGCGGTCGCCGAGGCGCTGGGGCCGATGTTCGGCGGGGGTCTCACCGAACTCCTCGGCTGGCGGATCGTCCTCCTGGTCAATGTCCCGGCCGCCGTCGCCGCCCTCGTCGTGGTCGCTGTCGGGGTCTCCGAGTCACGGGACACGACAGTGCCACGCACACTCGACCTTCCGGGACTGGTCGCCGTGGTCCTCGGCGTCGCCGCGGTGACCTATGCGGTCGACCGGGCGGCCGACTGGCACCCGGCCGCGACGATCGGCATCGCGCTCGCCGGACTCCTCATCCTGGCGGCCTTCGTGTTCCGCGAGAAGCACACCCGTTGGCCGCTGGTCAGCCTCGATCTCTTCCGGAACATTCCGTACGTGATCGTCACGTTCATGGCGATGGCTGCCAACGTGGCGTTCGTGGTCGCGACGTTCGTGACGACCATCTATCTGCAGCGGGTGCGGGACTATTCGCCGCTCGAGGCCGGCCTGATCTTCCTGGCCGCCTCGGTGGCTGCCGGCATCGCAGGGCCACTGTCCGGGCGTCTCGGCGAGCGCTACAACATCCCCGACACGATCGCGATCGCGAGCCTGGTGGGTGCGGTCGGGCTGTTCGTCCTGTCGTTCGGCGGTGGCCTCGGTCGCTACATGCCCGCACTGGCGCTGGTCGGGATCGGCTATGGGATCGGCTGGGCCATGGCGAGCGTCGGCACCCAGACCGTCGTACCGCCGGAGCGGGCCGGGCAGGCGTCCGGGGTGACACTCGCGATCGTGGTCGGCATGGCAGGGCTCGCGGTGGCCGCCGCGGCAACCCTGATCGAGGTGGGCATGCCGCACAGCGGCAGCGCGGCCGCCGGGATCGGCGCCTCGATCGAACTGTTGCTCCGTTGGCTCGCGGTGGCCAGTGCCGTCGCCGCTGTGGTGCTCGGCATGCTCGCCAGGCGGCTCATTCCTCGCGCCCATCGGCCTTGAGGGCCTTGGCCCTATGCCCGGCGGAAAATGCAGGTGTGCGCCCGCGATCCCGTTGGTAGCCTCGCCGCCGTGATGAGCACGTACTTCTTCCTTGCCCGCTGACTCCCCGCTAGCGAGCCCGCGGTCCTCACGCACTCGCCGCTAGCGATGCGGGGCGACCACCCGTCGCTCCGAGTCGTGACGTGGGAGAAGCGATCGTGCCCAGCACCGCCTGTGGCCTTCTCGATGGTTTCGTACGTCCTGGCACCGCCATTGCGCGGTGAGCCGGACCATGCGCCTGGTCGCGCGTACCATCCGAGGGCTCGAATCACTGTGTGCACAAGAGATCTACGACGTCTGCCACTGCCGCATCGAGCTGCTCCGGCACCGCGAGGTCATCGTCACCACCCGGCGCCTGACGCCGGACCTGCTCACCCTGAGGACAGCTGACGACCTGTTCGTGGTCGCCGCGGTCGTCCACGGAGTCGACCGTACGAAGCACAGCCTCAGCAGACTCAGGGCCGCCGTCGACCATGCCGACCTCCACCGGGTGACGGGTGCGGCCTCACTCGTCGGCGGGAGGCGGTCCCGCCGGATCGACGTGTCCGCGTCCTTTGTAGGCAAACGAAACTACAGCCGCTACGACATCGAGGACGTCGTCGGAGACGCGCTCGTCCGCCAGCTCGGCGTCACCTACCACTCGCGTGCGGCCGGACGGAAACCTCCACCGGACACGACATCGTGGCGGGTCACCATCGAGGAGACGACTGCCGTCGTGGGCATCCGACTGGCCAGCAGACCCTTCCATCGCCGTGCGTGGAAACGCGCATCGATTCCCGGCACGCTTCATCCACCGGTCGCCGCTGCCATGGCGAAACTTGCCCGGCTACGACCGGGTGATCGCGTTCTCGACGCCTGTTGCGGGGCGGGGACCCTCCTGGGCGAGGCGGCGAGCCTCGTCCCAGGGCTGGCACTGGTCGGATCCGACGGCTCGCCGAGGTCCTTGGACGCCGCCCGGGCGGATGTGGCAGGCATGGGTGAACACGTGCCCTGCCGGTGGATTCTCGCCGACGCCGGCTCCCTGCCGCTGGCGGACTGCACGGTCGACCGGATCCTGGTCAACCCTCCCTGGCAGGGGCAGGTGCCTGCACAGTCTCCGGAGCGACATGGCCCGACTGTGGTCCGAAGCGGGGCGCGTCCTGCGCCCGGACGGGATCCTGGTGGTCCTCAGCCATGACCTGGACGGTTCCCTCGACGCCATGGCGGCCGCCGGCGGGTGGGAGATCATCGAACGCCTACCGATCAGCCTGTTCGGTCGCCATCCAGAGATCCTCGTCGCCACTCTTCGGTCGGGACGAGGCAAGGGTCGGGAGCGGGCCGGGTCCAGGAGCAGGGCCGAGGGCACGGCCATTGGGCGGGGGTGCGGCCAACCAGGCTGAACCTGTCCAGTCGATGAGGCCCATCCGGTGCGAAGTAGTGGTCGACCGAAGCGGCGGCGGGTCAACCACTACTCCGCACAGGATGAGGACAGCGGGGCCGCCCCTCGATCCGCCGCCCCCTCGATCCGCCGCCCCCTCGATCCGCCGCCGCCTCGGGGCGCCACCCCCCTGGGGAGTGTCCGGGGATGGACGCATTGTTGGTGACCGGCGGCTGCATCCGTAACGATGGGGGCGGCGGGGCAGCACGCCAGACCGTACGCGGCGAAGGGACGCCATGAACACCGACTCCATCCGGCTCACCCTCAACGGCCAGCGCTACGAGGTCGAACCGCCGGTGGGCCAGACCCTCGCGGAGGTCCTGCGCGACGACCTCGGCTTCACCGGGACCAAGGTCGCCTGCGGCGAGGGCCACTGCGGGGCCTGCACGGTGCTCGTCGACGGCAAGCCCACCCTGT
>JBOHED010000487.1:0-9051 GCA_050700915.1 Actinopolymorphaceae bacterium
GCGTACCCGGCTGGAACTGCGGCATCCAGCCGTCTCCGAGCCGCCCGGCCCTACGCAGGGACCGTGGTGCGCTCTGAGCACCGAGCCAGATCGGGACGGGACGCTGCACAGGAAGTGGTGCGATCCCTGCCGCCGTGATCCGGTGGTCGCGGCCCTCGAAGGTGAGGACCGGCTCGGTCCAGAGCCGCCGCATCACCTCGATCTGTTCCTCCATCCGCCGCCCGCGGGTGTGGAAGTCCTCCCCGAGAGCTTCGTACTCCACGGTGTTCCACCCGATGCCCACGCCGAGCCGGGACCGGCCGTCGGTGAGGATGTCGACCTCGGCGGCCTGCTTGGCGACCAGGGCCGTCTGCCGCTGCGGAAGGACGATGACGCCGGTGACCAGCTCGAGCGACGAGATCCCGGCGAGGAAGCCGAACAGTACGAACGGTTCGTGGAACGTACTCACGTGCGTATAAGGCCCCGACCAGCCGGGATGCTGAGCGGGGTCGGCTCCGAGCACGTGGTCGAAGGCCAGCAGATGGGTGTAGCCGAGCTCTTCCACGGCTTGTGCGTACGTCCTGATCGCGCCACGATCGGCGCCGATCGACGTCTGGGGGAACACCACTCCGATGCGCATGTCATCGAGGTTTACCAGATCGTGGCGTTGCCACCACGAATCGCCCAGGTGTCGATGGCTCGGCGCCGAGGGCGACCGCGGCCCGTTGGAGGGAGTCGTGGCCAGGACGTGAGCGGGGTCTGGACGCCGGTACGCCGGCTCGGTCACGCTGTGACCTTCGTGGCCGGCGGGAGGAATGCAGTCGATGCGGGAAGATCCGGGCGTCACCCCAGGGAACGCTGCGCCAAGGCGCGAGGTGGAGGTCGTCGCCCACCGGGGCGCATCCGGCACCGCTCCGGAGAACACCCTGACGGCCCTGCGGGAGGCGGCCGACCAGGGCGCGACCTTCGCCGAGGTCGACGTGGTGCTCAGCAAGGACGGCGTACCTGTGCTGGCGCATGACCTGACGCTGGAACGTACCACCGACGTCGCGGACGTCTTCCCCGAACGGACGACCTGGAACGTCGCCGAGTTCACCCTCGCGGAACTGCGGATGCTCGACGCCGGGGCGTGGTTCGACCAGCGGTTCGCGGGCGAGCGGATCCCGACCCTGCGGGAGGCGCTGCGGGTCTTCCGCGGCCACGGGCTCGGCCTCTGGATGGAGCTCAAGAGCCCCGACCGGCATCCCCGGCTGGCCCAGGCCGTCGCCGACGTCCTGCGTACGGCTCCCGGTGGCTGGCTGACCGCTCCCGACCGGGACCGGTGGCTGAAGGTGACGTCATTCAACTTCGACGTCCTCGCCGACTTCGTGCGGGAGGTCGACCACGCGGTGCCGGTCGGCGGGATCGCCGAACGGGTCCCCGACGACGCCACGCTGCGTGAGCTGGCCGGCTGGATGGAGTACTTCATCCCCAACTACAGCCGGCTGCGTCCCGGTGACATCGTCCGGATCCGTGCGGCCGGTCTGAAGGCAGGTTTCTGGACCCCGAACGCGCCGGTTTCCGTCGCCTCGCTGCTCGTCCAGGGAGCCGACGCACTGATCCAGAACTACCCGGCGGTCGCGCGGGCCATGGTCGACGGCCGGGACCCTTTGCCGGGGCCGGCCCCCGTGGTCATCGAGCGTGTCGTGGGGGACGTGCCCGACGGTGGGGAGCACGTGTTGCTGCGCAATCTGACGGGCGAGTCGGTCGACGTGGGCGGCTGGTACCTCCGCGACGATCCGGGCTACCGCCTCCCGATCGGTCCGGATCGGCGCATCGCCGGCGGTGGGACCCTTGCCGTCCATGTCGGGCATGGCACCCATACCCATGACCGGTACTACAGCGGGCTGGCCACCACGGTCTTCAGCAAGGGCGGCGACAGCGTGGCCCTGCACCGTCCCGATGGTGGGCTCGTCGACCTCGCCGGAAACAACCTGATCGCGTGAGGTCTATCCGATTACCGGTCGCGATCGAGCCTCTTGTATCCTCAGTTGTCGCTCGCCCCAATAGCTCAGTCGGTAGAGCGTCTCCATGGTAAGGAGAAGGTCTACGGTTCGATTCCGTATTGGGGCTCTGTGGCCGGATCCGCCTTGGCGGTCACCCGGTCCGGCGGCGGTGTAGCTCAGACGGTAGAGCAAGCGGCTCATAATCGCTGTGTCGCCGGTTCAAGTCCGGCCACCGCTACGAGGTGGGCTGTTTGTTGGTCTTGGACCAACTGCACTGCGCCCGCCTGTGTGAGTCCAGGGGCCGTCCCCTGGGCGCCGACCCAGGGGGACGGACCCCTGGGACCCTGGTCCCACCGAGTACAAGAGGCATCCCGTGGCTAGCAAGAGTTCTGACGTACGCCCGAAGATCACGCTGGCATGCACCGAGTGCCGGGAGCGCAACTACCTGACGCGCAAGAACCGCCGCAACGACCCGGACCGGCTGGAGCTGAAGAAGTTCTGCCCGCGCTGCCGCGCCCACCGGGCCCACCGCGAGACGCGCTGAGGCGTTCCGCGCTACGGTCGCGGTCATGCCCGTCGACGCTGCCCTCGTAGGGCGGACCTACCACACAGAAGCGCCGTACGAAGTCGGCCGCGAGAAGATCCGCGAGTTCGCCGATGCGATCGGTGACTCTAATGTTGCCTATCGTGATGCTGACGCCGCGCGGGCGCTGGGGCATCCCGATGTGATCGCGCCGCCGACGTTTCCGATCGTCGTCGCGTTCGGCCTGCTCGAAGCTCTGTTCGCCGACCCCGAGACGGGTCTGGCGCTGCACCGGGTGGTGCATTCGGACCAGAAGTTCAGCTATGCCCGGCCGATCCACCCCGGCGACCGGCTCGTCGGCACGCTGACCATCGCAGGCGTACGCCAGGCCGCCGGCACCGACCTGATCTCCACGCGTACCGAGATCACCACCGCGGAAGGCGAGGCGGTCTGCACCGCCCAGGCGAGCGTGGTCCACCGGCCCGAGCCTGCCGACAGCAGTGGGGGAGCGTCATGAGTGCTGCCGCCAGGACGGCGCCGTCGGCGCGGTCGGTTCCGGCGGTTCCGGCGTACGACGATGTGGAGGTAGGTACGGAACTGCCCGCCCTCGCCGTCCGTGTGCGGCGCTCGGATCTGGTGCGCTATGCCGGCGCCTCGGGCGACTTCAACCCGATCCACTGGAATGCTCGGGTCGCCCACGCGGTCGGGCTGCCCGATGTCATCGCCCATGGAATGTTCACGATGGCGGCGGCCGCGCGGGTGCTCACGGAGTGGGTCGGTGATCCGGCGCGGATCGTGGAGTATTCGGTCCGGTTCACGCGTCCGGTCATCGTTCCCGACACCGACGAGGGAGTCGAGGTCCGGTTCGGGGGAAAGGTGGTGGACAGGCGCGACGACGGCCTGGTCCGCGTCGACCTGACCGCCCTCGCCGCCGACGGGTCGACTGGCGACGGCGTGATCGGCGACGGGGTGAAAGTGCTCGGCGCCGCACGCGCGACAGTCCGGCTCACCTGATCATCCGCGACTCGACGACCTTGGGTTGACCTGTGTACGAACGCTTCGACGTCCCGCTCGCGGAGCTGACCACGCTCCGCCTCGGCGGCCCGGCCAAGCGCCTGGTCGAGGTCGGGGAGACCGCTGAGCTGGTCGAGGTGCTGCGCGCGTGCGACGCCGAACGTGAGCCGGTGCTCGTCCTCGGCGGTGGCAGCAACGTCGTGGTCGCCGACGAAGGCTTCCCCGGCACTGTGGTCCAGGTGCGGACACGCGGGATCGAGGTCGAGGCGGCGAGCGCATGCGGGGGTGCGACCGTCCGGGTCGCCGCCGGCGAGAACTGGGACAGCTTCGTCGTCCACGCGGTCGAGCAGGGTTGGGTGGGTGTGGAGGCGCTGTCCGGAATTCCCGGCCTCACCGGCGCCGCGCCGATCCAGAACGTCGGCGCCTACGGGCAGGAAATCGCCCAGACGCTGGGCCAGGTCCGGGTGTGGGACCGTGCCGATTCGGTCGTCCGCACGCTACCGGTGGCCGAGTGCGGGTTCGGCTACCGTACGAGCCGGTTCAAGCAGACACCGGAGCGCTACGTCGTGCTCGAAGTGGTCTTCCAGCTGGAGTTGGGTGATCTGGGTGCGCCGATCCGGTACGCCGAACTGGCCCGGACCCTCGGCGTCGAGATCGGGCAGCGGGCGCCGCTCGCCGACGTGCGTACCGCCGTGTGGGGGTTGCGGCGAGGCAAGGGCATGGTGCTCGACGCGGCAGACCACGACACCTGGAGCGTCGGGTCGTTCTTCACCAACCCCGTCGTGGCGGCCGACGTGGCTGAGTCGCTGCCGGTCGACGCACCACGCTGGCCGGCGGGCGACGGGCAGGTCAAGACGAGCGCCGCGTGGCTGATCGAGCGGGCGGGGTTCGGCAAGGGACACGGCGACGGGGTCGTACGCCTTTCCACGAAGCACACGCTCGCGTTGACCAACCGAGGCGGGGCGGCGACCGCCGACCTGGTGCGACTGGCCCTCGAGGTCCGCGAGGGCGTACGCACGAAGTACGGCATCGAACTCGTCAACGAACCCGTCCTCGTCGGCTGCGCTCTCTAGCCGAGCGAGCCCCCACCGGCTCTGGTGGCGCTCAGCTCAGGAGGGCGCGCAGGTCGGGGCGGCGCAACTGGTCCACGCACCACGCGAAGTGGCCGTCACCACCCGCGGGATCGTACGCACAGGCCCCCGCGATCGCGTAGACCATGCGATACAGCGCCAGCACCTCTGGCGGATACCCGAACTCCGCCACGATCCAGTCGGTGAGGGTCTGGTCGATCGACCTCGCCTTTCCGCCGTACATGTCGAAGAACCCGGCGGCGAGACTCGCGTCGAACGCCGGATCGCCCGCCGTGCTGAGGTAGCCCCAGTCGAGGACACTCACGACGCGGAGGTCGTCGTCGATCAGGAGGTTCGGCGTACACAGGTCGCCGTGGACGACCGCGCTCCCGACGCCGGGCAGCGCGCGAAGACCGCCGACCACCCGGTCGAGCAGGGCGTCGAGGTCGACGACCGCAGCGCGGAGCACCGGACCGTACGCGTCGAAGCGCCGGTGGACGAGGCGTTCGAGGGCGCCCGGCCAGGCCTCGTCCGGAGCGTAGAACGGCTCCGGCTCGTCCATCACGGCCATTGCCCGGGTTGCAGGCGGCGGCACGGTGACCTCCCGCAGAGCCGCCAGGACGTCGACGAAAGTCCGCATCGCCCGCTCCAGGCGTTCCCGCTGCTCCGGGTGGTCCGGCCGGTCCAGGCTCGCGAGGTACGCGGACAGGGGGCGGCCAGCGAGACGCCGTTCGATCGTGACCGGTGTGCCGGCCACCGACCGGATCTCGTGCATCAGCGGCGTGGCGAAGGGGAGGCCGGTCGCGTCCAGCTGTGCGTAGAAGTTCGCCAGCCGGGTGAGTGACGTGGCGTCCTGCCGGATCCAGACCTTCGCGACTGTCCCGTCGTCCAGCGCGTAGACGACTCCGTCCATCCCCGCGCCGAGCGGGCCGGTCACCGTCAACCCGACCTTGCCCAGCTCATCCGGCCAGTCGCCCGGCGCCCCCTGCCCTGTGATCATGAAACTTCCCCTGGGCTATGGCACCGCGGAGTCCTCATGATCACCGCCTGCTCCGTGATCATGAAGACCCCCCGGTGTCATGGGACCGGTCACCTTTCATGATCACGTACGCCCTCGGCACCGGCGAGCCAGGTGTCGACGCCGGCGAGGAGGCGGGCCCGCACATCGGAGGGCGCGTACGACGCACGCACCGACATCCGGGCCAGCTCGGCAAGCTCGGCGTCGGCGAACCCGAGATCGCGAGCGAGCTGGTACTGCCCGGTCAGGCGTACGCCGAACAACAACGGATCGTCGGCACCCAGCGCGATCTGGACACCGGACTCGAACAGCTTCCGCAGCGGGATCGCCGCCGGCTCGGGATAGACCCCCAGCGCGACGTTGGACGCCGGGCACACCTCGAGCGGCAGTCCGGCTGCCGCCAACCGCTCCACCAGCGCCGGATCCTCCGCCGACCGTACGCCATGGCCCACCCGGGTGGCGCCCAGCGCGTCGAGGCAGCCCAGCACGCTGTCGGGCCCGCACAGTTCGCCGCCGTGCGGCACGCTGCCGAGGCCCGCCCGGGCCGCGATCGCGAACGCCCGGGCGAACTCCTCCGGTCGACCACGGCGTTCGTCGTTGGACAGCCCGAAGCCGACGACGCCCCGGCCGGCGTACTGCACGGCCAACCGGGCGAGGGTCCGGGCGTCGAGCGGGTGCCGGGTCCGGTTGGCCGCGATCACGACCGCGACGCCGACGCCCGTGCGCGTTGCCGCGTCGGCCATCGCGTCCAGCACCAGCTCGGCGAACGCCGTGATCCCGCCGAACCGGGCCCCGAACCCGGACGGGTCGACCTGGATCTCCAGCCAGCCCGAGCCTTCGGCCGCCTCGTCCTCGACGGTCTCGCGCACTAGTCGGCGGACGTCTGCCTCACCACGCAGCACCGACCGCGCCACGTCGTAGAGCCGCTGGAACCGGAACCAGCCCTTCTCGTCGGTCGCGAGCAGTTTCGGCGGCCAGTCCTTGCGCAGGGCGTCAGGCAGGCGTACGCCGTGCCGGTCAGCGAGGTCGACCAGCGTCTCGTGTCGCATCGACCCGGTGAAGTGAAGGTGCAGGTGCGCCTTCGGCAGCGCGTCGAGCGAGCGCGAGCGGGCCGCACCCCCGTGGCTGGCCCGGTCCGTGGGCGCCTGAGCCTGACCCGGCACCTCGCGCGCTCAGTTCTGTGCTTCGGCGAGCAGCTTCTGGATCCGCGTGACGCCCTCGTGCAGGTCGTCGTCGCCGAGGGCGTACGAAAACCGCAGGTAGCCCGGCGTCCCGAACGCCTCGCCCGGCACGGCCGCGACCTCCACCTCGTCGAGGATCAGCTCCGCCAGCTCCGCCGACGACATGGGCCGCTTGCCCCGGATCAGCTTCCCGAGCGCGCCCTTGACCGACGGATAGGCGTAGAACGCGCCGAGCGGCGTCGGGCAGGTGAACCCCGGCACCTCCGACAGCAGGCGCACGATGCTGCGCCGCCTCCGGTCGAACGCCTCCCGCATCGCGGCCGCGGCCGACAGGTCACCCGACACCGCCGCGAGGGCGGCCCGTTGGGCGACGTTGCTGACGTTGCCGGTCGTGTGGGACTGCAGGTTGACCGCGGCCTTCACGACGTCGGCCGGGCCGACCAGCCAGCCGACCCGCCAGCCGGTCATGGCGTACGTCTTCGCGACGCCGTTGAGGACCAGGCACCGGTCGGCGATCTCCGGCACCTCTACCGGGAGCGACGTGGCCTTCACTCCGTCGTACGTCAGATGTTCGTAGATCTCGTCGGTGATCACCCAGATGCCGTGGTCGAGCGCCCAGCGGCCGATCTCGCGGAGCAGCTCGGCCGGATAGACCGCACCAGTGGGGTTGGACGGCGAGCAGATCAGCAACGCCTTGGTCCGCGGAGTGCGGGCGGCCTCGAGCTGATCGACGCTCACCAGGTAGCCCTGCGACTCGTCGGTCGCCACCGTGACGGCGCGTGCGCCCGCCAGCGCGATCGGCTCGGGATAGGTCGTCCAGTACGGAGCCGGCAGCAGCACCTCGTCGCCCGGGTCGAGCAGGACCGTGAATGCCGCGAACACCGCGTGCTTGCCGCCGTTGGTGATGAGGACCTGGCTGGCCTTCACGTCGTACGCCGAGTCGCGGAGGGTCTTGGCTGCGACGGCCTCGCGGAGCTCGGGCAGGCCGCCGGCTGGGGTGTAGCGGTGGTTGCGCGGGTCCCGGCACGCCTCGATGGCGGCCTGGACGATGTAGTCGGGTGTCGGGAAGTCTGGCTCCCCGGCGCCGAAGTTGATGACCGGCCGACCTGCCGCCTTGAGCGCCTTCGACTTCCCATCGACCGCCAGCGTCGCGGACTCGGCGATGGCGCCGACGCGTGCGGAGATCCGTCCCGTGCCGAACTGCTTGCCCGACTCGGTGCCGGACTGCTTGCCGGAGTCGGGCGAGGAAGCGGTGGTGGGGACAACGAGGGACGCTTCTGCGGCCACCTGGTCATGGGTGCCGCGCTCGGGGCTGGTCATAAGGCTTATCGTGGCACTTCGGTCGACTCCGGACCTCGACTACCCCCGGCTCGCCCGGCCCGCCACGTCGCGTCCGTCCGCGCGCGGGTGGATCACCCCCGTCCTCGCCGATTCGCTCGGGTTGCGGTGTTTGCGGCGGCCTCGCCAGGCGTGGGGTCGGCTCGACCGGTCCGCCGCGCCTCCCGTACACTCGTGGACCTGGTGGTCCTAGGACCTCTTTCGAAGTGTGCCCAACGCGAGCAACGAGGGCGCTGGTGCACGGGTGGTTCGTACGACCTCCAAAGGGCAGTGGCTCAATTGGTAGAGCACCGGTCTCCAAAACCGGTGGTTGGGGGTTCGAGTCCCTCCTGCCCTGCCGGCCCCGGCCGTGACGGTCGGAGTCGCGCGCGTCGCTCACGGCGGGTGATGCGCGAGGACCGCACCAAAGGGGGACTCTCATTCGTTCCCTCAGTGTGCGGCAGCTGCGCCCAGGCGGACACTCCGGCTGGGCTCCAAGGGACCGGTGAGGACGGACAGTGACCGAGACGCGCGGGTCGACCGCGACCCCGGAGCGTGCTCGCCCCGACAGGCGTGGCGAACACGGTAGGGGTCCCATCGCCCGCATCGGACTTTTCTACCGGCAGGTTGTCGGTGAGCTCCGCAAGGTCATCTGGCCGACGCGCGAGCAGCTCACGACCTACTGGATGGTCGTCCTCGTCTTCGTCCTCGTTGTGATCGGGATCGTCTCGCTCCTCGACCTGGGGATCGGTTGGCTGACGTTCAAGATCTTCGGCTGACGAGGCGTCTGCCCACCCCTTTGGAGCCAGTGCCGCCGGGTTTCGACCACCGCCGTACGACCACAACCAAGCTCAAGAAGAAGTCCCAAGCTCACAGAAGACGGAGTGCCAACGTGTCCGACCTCGACGACGAGAACCAGGGCCAAGAGAGTCCTGCGTCGGAGCAGGCGACCGCCGCCGAGCAG
>JBOHED010000488.1:0-9934 GCA_050700915.1 Actinopolymorphaceae bacterium
TCCACGGCCTCGACATCCCCCGGCCGGCACTCGCCCGGATCGCCCAGCGGGCCGAGAACGCCTTCGTCGGCGTGCCGTGCGGGATCATGGACCAGTCGGCGGCGCTGCTCTGCACCCGCGACCACGCGTTGTTTCTTGACAGTCGTACGCTCGAGACCGCACAGGTACCGCTGTCCCTGAGCTCAGAAGCCCTTGCCCTGTTGGTGATCGACACGCGCGCACCCCACCGGTTGGTCGACGGGGAGTACGCCGCCCGCCGGCGTACGTGCGAGGAAGCCGCCGCCGCGCTGGGTCTGTCCGCACTCCGGGACCTCGACAGTGCCGCCGCCGACGGGTCGCTCGACGCCGTGTTGGGGAGGCTGCCGGAGGAGGTCGTACGCCGGCGGGTCCGCCACGTGGTCACCGAGAACGACCGGGTACGCCAGACTGTCGAGCGCCTGCGTACCGGCTCCGCCCGCGAGATCGGCCCCCTCCTCACCGCGTCGCACGCGTCACTGCGCGACGACTACGAGGTGACGGTCCCCGAACTCGACACCGCCGTCGACGCCGCGCTCGACGCCGGAGCGCTCGGCGCTCGGATGACCGGCGGCGGCTTCGGCGGCTGCGTCATCGCCCTGGTCGAGGCGGACGCGGCCGAGGCGGTCGCGCAGCGGGTCTCGGCGGCGTTCTCCGTGGCCGGGTTCGCCGCACCGGTCTGGTTCGTCGCCGAGCCGTCGCCCGGCGCCCGCCGGCTGTCGTAGCGGGACGGCGACATGTCTGCGTGCTGCGCGCCATCCGCCTCATCCGGCGAACGCAAGGGGTCGACTGGGCACGGCGACCCGACCGGCGGCGACCATGTAGCCGGCGGCGACCCGACGGCGGCGGGTTCGGGCGAGGCGGGCATCGGGCTGCCGTTCGACGTACCTACGCGGGACCCGCGCGACGTCGCCCGGGGCATGGTCCGGATACCGGCGGGTGCGTTCGACATGGGCGGCGACGATCCCGACGCCTTTCCCGACGACGGCGAGGGACCGGTGCGCAACGTCCAACTCTCCGCGTACCTCCTCGACGCCACGGCCGTCACCAACCGCCAGTTCGCGGCGTTCGTCAAGGCGACCGGGTATGTAACGGAGGCGGAGAAGTTCGGGTGGTCCTTCGTCTTCCACCTCTTCGTCGGTGCCGGGCAACGCCGGCACGTCATGGACGCGTCAGTTCCCGGTGCTCCGTGGTGGCTGGCCGTCGAGAATGCGCACTGGCGGGCACCCGAAGGCCCCGACAGCGACGTCGCACGGCGGCCGCAGCATCCGGTCGTCCATGTCTCCTGGCTCGATGCGTACGCCTACGCCCGTTGGGCGGGCAAGCGGCTGCCGACCGAAGCCGAGTGGGAACGTGCCGCGCGCGGCGGCCTCCCCCGCGCCACCTACGCCTGGGGCGACGATCTCACCCCGCGCGGGCGGCATCGCTGCAACATCTGGCAGGGCACCTTCCCGCGGATGGACACCGGCGACGACGGTTTCTCCGGGACCGCGCCGGTGAAGTCGTACGCACCCAACGGTCTCGGGCTCTACGAGGTCGCCGGCAACGTCTGGGAATGGTGCGCCGACTGGTGGAGCACCGAGTGGCACGCCCGCGAGACGCCGGAGACGCGGATCGACCCCGTCGGGCCGGGCGCCGGTGACGCGCGGGTCATGCGCGGCGGCAGCTACCTGTGCCACGCGTCGTACTGCAACCGCTACCGCGTCGCCGCGCGCACGAAGAACACACCGGACAGCTCCACCGGCAACCTCGGCTTCCGCTGCGCCACCGACCCCGTGTGACCATGGCGTCGCGCGGGATTTCATCAGAGCCCCGCTCACGTTGAGAATCGGGCTCTGCAGGCCGCCAGACGTACCGACGAAAGGAGCCTTGTGACCCAGCATCGACTCGACCCGAGCCCGACGACGGTCACCGACGTCTTTTCCCGCGACCTCCCGCCGGTCCTCGAGGTGGACCCGGGCGACTCGATCGTCGTGCGTACGTTGAATGCCTCCGGTCACCTGGAACGGCAACGCACACCCGGCGAGACGCCCGCGACGATGCTCGCCGACCGGCGCGGACACTGCCTCGTCGGGCCGATTCTCGTTCGCGGGGCGGTTCCAGGGATGATGCTCGGCGTCCACCTCGTCTCGCTGCGTACCGACGACTGGGGCTTCACGGTCGCCGGCGGCCGCGACAACCCGCTCAACCGGAGGCTCGGTCTCGCGGACGTCGACCCGACGTGGTTGCTGTGGGAACTCGATGCCGAAGGCTTCACCGGTACGAACGACCGGGGCCACACCATCGACCTCGCGCCGTTCCTCGGGGTGATCGGCCTGCCCCCGGACGAGCCGGGCGAGCACTCGACGACCCCGCCTCGCCCGGAGGGTGGCGGCAACATCGACTGCCGCGAGCTCGTAGCCGGGTCGACGCTCTACCTTCCGGTCACCGTGCCCGGAGCGCTGCTCTGCCTCGGCGACGGGCATGCCGCGCAGGGTGACGGCGAGGTCGGAGGTACGGCGATCGAGTGCGGGATGACGACCCACCTCCGACTCGACCTCGGCTCCGATCGGCCACTGTCGACGGTGCACGCGGAGACGCCGACCAGTTGGCTCACCTTCGGGTTCGACGCCGACCTCAACCAGGCGGCGATGACGGCACTGGACGCCATGCTGGGATGGATGGCGTCGGCGTACTCCCTCGACAAGGCGGCGGCGCTTGCGCTCGCCAGCACGGTGGTGGATCTGCGGATCACGCAGGTCGCCAACAAAACGTGGGGGGTGCACGCGGTCCTGCGCCGCGACGCCATCCGTTGAAGCCGTCCGAGCGTCGACGACCTACGGCTTGCGGGCCACCGCACAGTAGATCCAGCGGGACCCGTCGCTGTCTGCCTCCATGGCGTCTTCGGCTCCCCACAACCCCGAGTAGGTGATCTCGGCCGGCGCGCCTTCGTAGGGTGGCACGATCTCGAGACCCTCGAAGAAGCGTTCGACGTCCGGCCGGGCACGGAAGTGCGCCTGCTCGTTGGCGGAGTCGTAGACCCGCCGGAAGCGCTCGATGGTCTCGGGTTTGATCCGGTCGTACGTCGCGTGCGAGAGGGCGAGATAGCTCCCGGACGGTAGCTGGTCCATGTAGCGGGCGACGAGTCCCCACGGGTCGTCGTCATCGGAGACGAAATGCAGGACCGCGGCGAGTACGAGTGCGACGGGCCATTCGACGTCGATGACCGCGTGCAGTTCCGGGTGGTTGAGGATCCCTCGGGGTCTCGCCGGTCACCACCGAGGAAGACGGCGTGCGGGCTGTCCTCGAGCAGCACACGTGCGTGGGTGACGATCATCGGGTCGTTGTCGACATAAGCCACGCGCGCGTCTGGAGTCACGGACTGGGCTGCCTCGTGGGTGTTGTTGCGAGTCGGCAGGCCGGCCCGATGTCGATGAACTGCTCGATTCCGTGCCGCGCGAGCGCGCGAGCCAGTGGCTGGCACGCTGCAGGAAGACTCGGTTGGCCCAGACGATGTCCTCGGTCTCGGGTACGAGATCACGGATGGCCTCGACCGCTTTCAGATCGGCCTCGAAGTGGTCTGTGCCACCGAGGACCAGGTCATACATGCGGCCGGCGCTCGGCCTGGTCGGGTCAACCCCGGGCGGGACCTGTGAGTCTGTCGTCAAAGCCTGACCTCCGGACGGACAGCTGATCTTGGGCGCCCAGCCTGCCATGATCGGCCGGGACGTCGATCCACAGATGCGGCGAAGCCGGTTGAGCGCCCATCGCCGACTCATCGCCGCCAGGCTTGGCCGCGACGGGCCAGACTCGGGGTGGGCGGGTGCTGGACGGTTTCCATCGTGGCAGCGAGCATGGACAGCCGAGCCGGATCACGGCACCGACGGAATCAGGGGAGACACATGTCCGACGACCAGGCCCGCCCGCGTATCCGCAAGGTCGTGGTGTTCGGCGTGGACGGGGTGCGACACGACACCTTGCAGGCCGCGCACACGCCCCGCATCGACGCGATCGCCGCGCAGGGATTCTTCACCTCCCTCCAGGTCAACGCCGCCGGGCCGACGATCTCCGGGCCCTGCTGGTCGACCATGGCGACCGGAGTCCTCGCGCCGACGAACAACATCGCCAACAACGACATGCGCGGGCACCGGCTGGACGAGCACCCCGACTTCCTCACCCGCGTACGCCAGGAGATTCCCGGCGCGCGTACGTACGCCGCCGCCAACTGGCCCCCGCTCGTGAGCGAGGCCCAGGGTGGACCGATCTTCCGTGGTGGCGGCGACCTCGTGGTCGACCATCCCGACCACGGGATCGAGGAGTGGGAGGTTGCGGAGGCTACGGTCGCCGCCGATGCCGTCAAGGTGCTCGGCGGCGAGGACGTCACGGCGGCGTTCGTCTACTTCTGCGGTCCCGACGGCATCGCGCACGAGTTCGGCGTCGGACCCGACTACACGGACGCGATCGAACGCAGTGACGCGTTCCTCGGCCAGGTGCTCGACGCCATCCTCGCGCGGCCCACCGCCGCCCAGGAGGAATGGACGGTCATCGTCGCGACCGACCATGGCCACGTCGACTCCGGCGGACACGGCGGCGATTCTCCCGAGGAACGCACGGCCTGGATGGCGGCGTACGGACCCACGGTCCCGACTACTCCTCCCGCCGACCTGGAACAAGCCGACGTGTGCGCCCAGGTGCTCGCGTCCCTGCAGATTCCGCTCGATCCGTCATGGGAACTCGTCGGCCGCCCCTTCATCCGCTGATCATGGGGGCGGCCGCCGGGCTCACTCCCAGGCGAAGCCGGCGCCCTGGGGAGCCAGCGCGCAACCGTCCTCCAGTCGCGGGTACGCAGCCGCCGACGACCGCAGCCCGGTCTCGAGCCAGATCGCGGTAGGCGCGCACAGCAGCAGGCTGAGGGCGGCCGGGCCACCACCGTGTGAGGCGTACGGAATGTCGAACGCCGCAGCGAGGGCACCCACCGCGCGGATCTCGGTCGGGCCGCCCGCTCGGCGCAGGTCCGGTTGCACGATGTCGCAGCACCGCCGCTCGAAGAAATCGCGGAACTCTCGAGCCCCGTAGAGGTTCTCCCCCGCCGCCACCGGAATCGTCAGCCGCCTGGTGAGCTCGGCGTAGCCCGCGAAGTCACCCGCCCGCAGGGGTTCTTCGAACCATGTCACACCGAGCTCGCCATAGACCTGGCCCCGGCGCAACGCCTCGCTCACCGTCAACACCTGGTTGGCATCGACCATCATCGCGATGTCCGGCCCCACCTCCGCGCGGATGGCCTCGATGCGCTGGACGTCCTGGTCGAGTGACCCGTCACCCACCTTGAGCTTCACGCCGCGAAAGCCCCCGCCCACGGCGGCGACGCACTGCTGGCGCAGCTCATCGAGGCTGAAGTTTGCCCACCCCACCATGGCGTACGCCGGAACCCGGTCGCGGTAGGCACCCCACAACCGATAAGTCGGCACGCCATGCGCCTTGCCCAGAAGGTCCCAGAGCGCGACGTCGACCACGCTGATCCCGAACGTCGTGAGTCCAGAGCTGCCGTGGTACTCGGTCTCGACCTTCAGCGACTCGATGATCGCGCCGAGCTGCTCGACATCCGCACCGACCACCTTCGGCGCCAACTCCTCCTCGATGAGCACCGCCAACGTGCGCGGCGCGCCGTCGACACGCCCGAACGACGTCCGTGCCTCACCGACGAGGCCGTCGTCCGCCTCGACTTCCACCAGGACGCTGCCGCCGCCGCTCAGCGTCTGTAACGCGTCGCGGATGGGTCTCGCAGCGTGGGGTCGCCGATCGTAGGAAACCCGGATCTCCTTGACTCGCACAGGTCCGTCACCTTTCCCTTTCGGCCAGCCGACGTACGACATCATCGTCGAGTTCGACGCCGAGTCCGGGCTTGGTGGGTGCCCGCATGCGGCCGTTCTCGACCAGGACGGGCTCGGTCCAGATCGGCCACTCGTCACGCAGCGGATGTGGCTCGATGTTGTACTCCTGCGGATAGACGCAGTTCGGCGTACTCATCCACAGGTGCAGATGGGCGAGGGTGCCGATCGTCGGCTGGGTGTTGTGGACCGTGATCGGCTTGTTGAACGTCTGGGCGAGCGCGGCGATCTTCACGAACTCCGTGATGCCGCCGCACTTGATGACGTCCGGCTGGAGAATGTCGATCTGTGCCCGCAGGATCAGATCGCGGAACTGCCACCTCGTATATTCCTGCTCCCCCGCCGCAATGGGAATGTCCACCGCCGCGGCAAGAGCCGCATACCCGTCGTGGTCGTGGGCGGCCAGCGGCTCCTCGAAATGCCAGACGCCGTAGTCCTCCAACCGGCGGGCAATTCTGATCGCTGTGTGCGGGTAATAGGCATTGTTGACGTCGACCAGGATGTCGAACTCCGGTCCGACCGCCGTCCGCATCTCCCGGACCGTGTCGACGGTCTGGTCGAAGCCGTCGTCGTACATCCAGGGCGTGGCCGAATGGATCTTGTACGCCCGATACCCCTGCTCGGCGAACGACACCGCCCGCGCGGCCTCCTCGGCGGGCGTCATCCCGCGTTGCATCGAGCTGGCATAGACCTCGGGCGCCTCGCGGAACTTCCCACCAAGCAGGTCATGGACCGGCTTGCCCGCTACCTTCCCGGCGATGTCCCACAGCGCGATGTCGATGCCGGCGATCGCGTTGAGCTGCGCGCCCATCGGCCCGAGTTTGTACGGCTTGTGGTACATCGCGTGCCACAGGCGTTCGATGTTCGCCGGGTCCTCGCCCACCACGATGGGAGCGAGTGCCTTCTCCACGAACGTGTGGGTCACCGCGGCATTCATCGGGCTGACTTCGCCGACGCCGGTCACGCCCTCATCGGTGTGGACGCGCACCAGGTGGTAACGCCCCAGCAGGACAATCGATTCGACTCTGGTGATCCGCATGAACTCCCCAATGTCCGTTCAGAGACATGCCTCTGCGGCCGGTTCCTTGACCACTGTCGATCAGGTCGGGCTGGGACGATAGATGGCGCGTGCCACTCCCTTGGCCGGATCCTGCCGGTCACCACGGCTCTTCGACGGGGAGGAACGAGGCCGCACTCGGCCCGTCCAGAAGGTCCTCCAGCACCGGCCAGGTGCGGGCGCGCGCCTTGCCGCTCCGCAGAACGCCGGACTACGCTGCCAGCGCGACTATTCGCATATGCAGATGCAATTCGGATATGCGAAATGTTTCGAAGGCGCAAAGCTACTGAATTTCAGCCTGCAGGGCAACAAATCGCTGCATTGACGGAAAGGGTGCCGGCACACACCGATGAAGATCGCGAGTATCGAGACGTTTCTTGCGGATCAGTTCGCCCTTGTCCGGATCAGGACCGACGACGGCGCCGAAGGGGTCGGGCAGACATCGCCCTACCGAGCCGGCATCACGGTCCACGTCCTTCACGACATGGTGGCGCCACACTTCCTCGGCCAGGATCCCTGGGACCTCGAAGCGCTGGTCGAACGTTGCATCCGTAGGGAGTACAAGTTCCCCAGCTCGTTCCTCTACCGCGCCCTGTGCGGAGTCGACACGGCGCTGTGGGACCTGCTCGGCAAGGTGACCGGCCAGCCGGTCTACAAGTTGCTGGGCGGCGGGGTGCGCGACGCCGTTCCGATGTACGCCTCCAGCATGAGCCGGTCGATTACCCCCGAAGCAGAGGCGGAGCGATTGTTGCGCCTGCGCGAGGAGCAGGGTTTCCGCTGCGCGAAGATCCGGATCGGCGACGTCATGGCGAGAGACCGCGACGCTGCTCCCGGGCGTACCGAGAAGATCATCCCGCACATTCGCGCGGCGATGGGTGACGACTTCGACATCAACGCCGACGCCAACAGCGGATTCACCGTGTCGCGGGCGATTCGCGTCGGGCGCCTGCTCGAGGACAACGGCTACTTCCATTTCGAGGAGCCGTGCCCCTATCCGGAGTTGGAGAGTTCGGCACAGGTGGCCGCGGCACTCGACATTCCCGTGGCCGGCGGCGAGCAGGACAATTCGCTCGTCCAGTTCCGCCGGATGCTCGCCATGCGGGCGGTCGACATCGTGCAGCCCGACATCGGCTACCTCGGTGGTGTCGCCCGGGCACGACGGGTGGCGCGGATGGCCGAGGATGCGGGTATCCCGTGCACGCCCCACTGCGCCAACCAGTCGATGCTCCAGCTGTTCACGCTGCACCTGGCCGCGTCAATGCCGGCTTGCCACCAGTACCACGAGTGGAGCATCGAAGACGTCCCCTGGGCCAGGGACGTGTACGAACCGATGCTGAAGGTGGTCGACGGCTCGGTCGCCGTACCCACCACTCCCGGTTGGGGCGTCGAGATCCAGCCGGAGTTCCTGCGCACCACGGAGCGCCAGGTGTCAACGCTGTAGAGGCTTCGTGGGCGTTTTGCCACCCGCAGGTCGCCGCTTCAGCAATAGCTCACCCAACGGACCTGCATCAGGTCGGCGATCGCGTCGAAGTCGGCGTCCTTGTGGACGAGGATCGCGTCATGGCGCAACGCGACCGCGCCGATCAGACAGTCCATCAGCTTGCCTACGGTGCGCCATCCGGAACGTGCGTCACGGTAGAGCGCAGCAGCGTGATGGAAGTCGAGATGCGTGGCGACGGACAGCACCGGAAGTCCGGTCAGCATCTTCTCGATCTGATCGAGAGCACGGCTTCCGCGTGCGCCCGCGAGAGGTTCCATGATCACTGGTTCGGTCGTCGCGATCTACCACGGCATGACAATCGGCCTCGCCCTACCCCGATCGGGGTGTGGCGAGGCCGATCAGGAATGCCTCAGTGGGTCGCGTTCAGCTTGATGGCGAGGTTCTCGGCGAGGGCACCGAGGAATTCGTCCGTGGTGAGCCAGGACGTGTCGCCACCCACCAGCAGCGCCAGGTCCTTGGTCATCTTCCCGGACTCCACGGTCTCGATGCACACCTGCTCGAGCGTGTGCGCGAACTCCGACACTGCCGGCGTACCGTCCAACTTCCCGCGGTGGGCGAGCCCGCGCGTCCACGCAAAGATCGACGCGATCGGGTTGGTCGAGGTCTTCTCGCCCTTCTGCCACTGCCGGAAGTGCCGCGTCACCGTGCCGTGCGCCGCCTCCGCCTCCACCGTCTTGCCGTCCGGCGTGAGCAGCACACTGGTCATCAGGCCGAGCGATCCGAAGCCCTGCGCCACGATGTCGGACTGCACGTCGCCGTCGTAGTTCTTGCAGGCCCAGACGAATCCGCCCTCCCACTTCAGGGCCTGGGCGACCATGTCGTCGATGAGCCGGTGCTCGTAGGTGATGCCGGCCTGCTCGAACTTGCCCTTGAACTCCGACTCGAACACCTCGGCGAAGAGGTCCTTGAAGCGGCCGTCGTACGCCTTGAGGATGGTGTTCTTCGTCGATAGATAGACCGGGAACCCGCGCTGGAGCGCGTAGTTGAACGACGCCCGGGCGAAGTCGCGGATCGAGTCGTCGTAGTTGTACATCGCCATCGCGACGCCACCGCCGGGGTACTTCGCGACCTCGAACTCCATCGGCTCGCTGCCGTCGTTCGGTGTGTAGGTCACCGTGAGCTTGCCAGGCCCGGGCACCACGAAATCGGTCGCGCGGTACTGGTCACCGTGGGCGTGACGACCGATGATGATCGGCTTCTTCCACCCCGGCACCAGCCGCGGGATGTTGTCGATGATGATCGGCTCGCGGAACACCACGCCGCCGAGGATGTTCCGGATCGTGCCGTTCGGCGAGCGCCACATCTGCTTGAGGGCGAACTCCTCGACGCGCGCCTCGTCAGGAGTGATCGTCGCGCACTTGACTCCGACGCCGTGCTTCTTGATCGCGTTGGCGGCATCGACGGTCACCTGGTCGTCGGTCGCGTCGCGCCGCTCGATGCCGAGGTCGTAGTAGTCGAGCGGTACGTCGAGGTACGGCAGGATCAGCTGGTCCT
>JBOHED010000489.1:0-7756 GCA_050700915.1 Actinopolymorphaceae bacterium
CCGCCGGGGCGGGGGGAGTACGCCGCTGCGACCGAGCCAGCGCTGCGCCCGATCCCGATCGATGTCGAGGGCGCGTGCGGGCGTGGGGACCCGGCCGAGTCGCTCGCCCAGCTCGCGTACGGCGGCGCCGACGGTCGGCTCGGCCATCGCCCGCAGCGCGAACGCGAGCGCGACCGGGCTGATGTCGTAGGACTCCTCGAGCTGGACGGCGAACGCGATGGTGGCCAGGTCCTCACGGGCGTACTGCCGGTGCCTGACGGTCGGTGTCCCGTCGCGCCGCGTTCCTCGCTCCGGCGTACGACCGGGCGGGACGAGTCCGAGCTGCTCGCGGTAGCGGAGCATCCGGGGGGACATGTCGAGGGCCTTGGCCGCGTCCGTGATGCGCATGAGCGTAATTCTGACATCATTACGTCAAGAAGTCGTGTCATCGCTGTCGCTCGGGCAGTGCCGGCCCATAGAGTCGCTGACGGACCTGGCCGCGGCACAACACCATCGAAGCGGTCACACACCCGGCATGAAGGACACAGATTCATATGGAGGGCAAGAAGCCCATGGCGTTCGACTTCAAGGTGAAGGACCTCGGCCTCGCCGAGTTCGGCCGCAACGAGATCCGGTTGGCCGAGCACGAGATGCCCGGCCTGATGGCGCTCCGCGCCGAGTTCGGACCGAGTCAGCCGCTCGCCGGTGCCAAGATCATGGGCTCGTTGCACATGACGGTCCAGACCGCGGTTCTCATCGAGACGCTCGTCGCGCTCGGTGCCGAGGTGCGCTGGGTGAGCTGCAACATCTTCTCCACCCAGGACCACGCCGCGGCGGCGGTCGTCGTCGGGCCCAACGGCACCGTCGACGCGCCCGCCGGCGTCCCGGTCTTCGCCTGGAAGGGCGAGACCCTGGAGGAGTACTGGTGGTGCACCGAGCAGGCACTCGACTGGCCGGAAGGCGAGGGTCCCAACATGATCCTCGACGACGGCGGCGACGCCACTCTCCTTGTGCACAAGGGCGCGGAGTACGAGAAGAACGGCGCGGTGCCCGACCCGTCGACCGCGGAGTCGGAGGAGTTCGCGATCGTTCTGCAACTCCTGAAGGACTCCATCGCCAAGAGCTCCGGGAAGTGGACCGCCCTCGCGGCCCGCATCAAGGGCGTCACCGAGGAGACCACGACCGGTGTCCACCGGCTGTACGAGATGGCGAAGGCGGGGACGCTCGCGTTCCCCGCGATCAACGTCAACGACTCCGTGACGAAGTCCAAGTTCGACAACAAGTACGGCATCCGCCACTCGCTGATCGACGGCATCAACCGCGGCACCGACGTCCTCATGGGCGGCAAGATCGCGGTCATCTGCGGGTATGGCGACGTCGGCAAGGGTGCCGCGGAATCCCTGCGTGGACAGGGCGCCCGGGTGATCGTCACCGAGGTCGACCCGATCTGCGCACTGCAGGCGGCGATGGACGGCTACCAGGTCACTACCCTCGAGGATGTCGTCGAGACAGCCGACATCGTCATCACGACGACCGGCAACTTCAACATCATCACGGCCGACCACATGAGCCGGATGAAGCACCAGGCGATCGTCGGCAACATCGGCCACTTCGACAACGAGATCGACATGGCCGGCCTCGCGAAGATCCCGGGCATCGAGAAGATCGAGATCAAGCCGCAGGTGCACGAGTGGCGCTTCACCGACGGGCACACGGTGATCGTGCTGTCCGAGGGCCGGCTGCTGAACCTCGGCAACGCCACCGGGCACCCGAGCTTCGTGATGTCCAACAGCTTCACCAACCAGGTGATCGCGCAGATCGAGCTGTTCACGAAGACCGACGACTACCCGATTGGTGTGTACGTACTCCCGAAGCATCTCGACGAGAAGGTCGCGCGCCTGCACCTGGACGCGCTCGGTGTGAAGCTCACCGAGCTCACCAAGGAGCAGGCGGCCTACATCGGGGTCGACGTGTCGGGTCCGTACAAGCCCGACCACTACCGCTACTGAGCTAGCCGCCATGTGACGACCTGTTGGAGGTCAGGGCCTGTCTGGTGATGCACCCGGCATCACCAGACAGGCCTAGTCGGTCTCTATGCCGACAGACCTCCAACAGGTCGCGTCAGCTCGGTCGGGCGAACTTCGTGTCGTCCCGCTCGTCGCCCGGTGGCACTGACGCTGGCACGGTCGGCGCCCCGGTGGGCGGCGTGCCCGACTGGTGGCGGGAGAAGGCGCGGTTGCGACGCTCGGCGAGGATGGCGGCGAGGTAGGCCCAGGCGGGTACGCCGGGAGGCGGCGGGGGTGAGACGTACTCCGCCACTGCCGAAGCCAGCCGGGCGCCGAGTGCATCCCTGGCCGGCGGCGCCAGGTCGTAGTAACGGCCGAGGTAGTTCCGCGCCGACAGCGCCAGCTGGTCCGGCACCCGCGACAGCTCCGCCCGCGCCGCCCAGGAGGCGAGGTCCGCCGGGACCGGCGGCAGCGGGTTCGGCGCCTTCGGCCCGCGTTCCCGCAGCACCACGGTGCCGGCCAGCATGTCGCCGACGCGCTTGCCTCTGGAGTTCAGCATCGCGGTGAGGAAGCCGACGCAGCCCGAGGTGACCAGGAAGTCGACGAACACCCCACAGAGGGCGCGTACGAACGCCTGTCGGAAATGCACCGGCCCGCCATCGTCACGCACGACCCGCAGCCCGAGTGCGTACTTGCCCACCGTCTTTCCTCGCGTCAGCGTCTCCATCGCCGTGTTGTAACCGACGAACGTCAGCACCGAGCAGACGACGGCGAGACCGCCGATCAGGGACTCGCTGGCCTCGTCACCGACTACGAAGGCGATCGGGACCAGCAGTACCAGGAACGCGATCGTCTCCAGTGCCAGGTCGATGCCGAGCGCGATCGCCCGCGTCGCCGGCCGGGCGATCGCGAGCTCGACGACGACTGCCTCGCCGGTCACGAGTTCGCTCACCGCGATCTGTCCCTTCGTCCGTTCGTACGCCTGCCGCCGAGGCCCTGGGTTCGTTCCGGTCGGTTCGCCGCTGGCTTCGAGTGCCGTGCCAGTTCGCCCACCCTCCGCCGGCCTCGGCGGTCGGCGCAGCGCTCCATTAGTGTGCCAGCGTGGATCTGGACGCGTACGTCGCCGCCAACCAGCCGGCCTGGGACCGACTCGAGGCGCTGGTGGCGCGCCGGGGCCGGCTGAGCGGGGCTGAGGCCGATGAGCTGGTGCTGCTCTATCAGCGGGTGGCGACCCACCTGTCGGTCGTCCGGTCCAGCGCCCCGGACGCCGTGCTGGTGGGCCGGCTGTCGACACTGGTCGCCCGCGCCCGGAGTGCCGTCACGGGCTCGCACACGCCGGCGTGGCGGGACGTGGCGCGGTTCTTCCTCGTGGTGTTTCCCGCAGCGGTCTACCGCAGCGCCCCCTGGTGGGTGCCGACGGCTCTGGCCTTCTTCGCCGTGAGCTGGGGGGTCGGGTGGTGGGTGGCGGGCCATCCCGACATCCAGTCCGCCCTGGCACCGCCGGACGCGGTCAGGCAGCTGGTCGAGCACGACTTCGCGGACTACTACAGCTCCGCGCCCGCTGCGGAGTTCGCGTTCGGGGTCTGGACCAACAACGCGTGGATCGCGGCGGGCTGTCTCGCGCTCGGTGTGTTCCTCGGCGTACCGGTGATCAACATCCTCTGGCAGAACGCCAGCAACGTGGGAATCGCGGGCGGGCTCATGTGGGCCCATGACCGGGGGGACGTGTTCTTCGGCCTGATCACCCCGCACGGACTCCTGGAGATCACGGCGGTCCTTGTCGCGGCAGGAGCTGGACTGCGGCTCGGATGGACCGTCGTCCACCCGGGTCCGCGTACCCGCCTGCATGCGCTCGCGGAGACCGGTCGGGCGACGGTCGGCATGGCGCTGGGGCTCGCGGTCGTCCTGCTGGTCTCGGGAGCGATCGAGGCGTTCGTCACGCCGTCCGGGCTGCCGACCTGGGCGCGGGTGGGGATCGGGGTTGTCGCCGAGCTGGCGTTCCTTGCGTACGTCGTCGTGCTCGGTGGGCGCGCGGTCCGGTCCGGCGAGAGCGGCGACGTCGCCGCCGCCGACCGCGAGGACGTCCTACCCACGGCGGCCTGAGCCTCACCCGCCCGATGGCGCCGGCCCCCTGGGCGGCTCTGGAGGGGCGCCGATCTGCATGGGCGCCGGTCTGGATGAGGGGCGCCCTGCTCCAACCGTCCTTGGATGAGGGGCGCCCTGCTCCAACCGTCCTTCGCATGAGGGGCGCCTCATGCAATAGCTTCGCGTGAAGGGTCCCCTCATGCGGAGGTCCTTCGTAGGAAGGGTCCCCTCACGCAGGCCCGGCTTCGCGTGAAAGGCCCCCTCACGCATGGGCGAGTACGGAATCAGGCTGCCGCCGACGGTTCTGGAGTGGGGACCCGTCCACGCATCCGGAGCGCCCCCACCATGACCGCGGCGCAGAGGATCGGCAGTAGGCCGAGCGCGAGCGGCAGCGAGGTGACATGGGCCAGCGTGCCGATCGCAGGCGGACCGACCAGAAACCCTGCCCAGCCGGCCGTCGCGACCGCGGCGATCGAGTGTCCGGCATGGCTGCCGGACGTGGCGGCCGCGGCGCTGAAGCAGACGGGTACGACGCACGCGAGTCCGAGCCCGTAGACAGCGAGCCCGGCAAGGGCGGCGAGGGGATGGCCGATGAACAGAGCCGCGGCCAGCGCGACCGCTCCGGAGGCGGCGAGGACGGCGACGACCCGCCCGCCGCCGTACGCCGCCACCCATCGGTCACCCATCGCCCGCCCGAACAGCATCGCCAATGCGAACGCCGCGTACCCGAGTCCCGCCACCGCCGCTGGCGCGTCGAGCGCGTCGCGCAGGTAGACCGCCGCCCAGTCACCGGCCGCACCCTCGCACAGCAGCGCGGCGAACATGATCGCTCCGAGCAGCAGCAGCCAACGGTTGCCCCACGGCAGGACGATGCGGTGGTCGTCGGTAGCCCGGTCGTCGCGGATCAGTGGCCGGGCCAGCAGGGGGGCGGCGACCGCCACTACCGCGCCGACGATGGCGAGCTGGGTGGCGAGGCCGAGCCCGATGCTCACCCCCAGGATGCCGATACCTGTGCCGGCGAACGCGCCGAAGCTCCACCAGGCATGGAAGCTCGACATGACCGGCCGTGCGTACCCCTTCTCGATCGCGACCGCCTGAGCGTTCATGGAAATGTCGAGCGCGCTCTGGAACGCGCCGAGTAGACCGAGCGCGAGGAACAGGCCGAGCAGCGAGTCGGCGAGTCCGATCAGGGGCGCCACGGCGCCGTAGCCGATCATCGTCACGATCATGGACCGGCGGCTCCCCCACCGGGCAATGAACGTCCCGATCGCCACCATGGCGATCACCGAGCCGATCGGGCCGCCGAGCAACGCCAGGCCGAGGGTTCCGTCGTTCAGGCCGATCCGGTCCTTGACCAGCGGGATGTGCGGCGTCCAGGACCCGAACACCACGGCGTGCAGAGCGAACACGGCCGACGTCGTCACGCGAGCCCTTACCGGCCGACTCGGCGCGGGTGTCGCCGGACCGTTGGTGTTCTGCGCGAGGCCGGTGGTGTTCGGCGGATGGCCGGAGGTGCGTGAGGTACCTGTGCTGTCGGGGCTTGCCTCGTGCGCGTCAGGCACGGACGATCTCCGTTCCGGCGGTACGAAAGGCGGCAACCTGGTCCGCCGGGGCTTCGGGGTCGGTCACGATGACGTCGATCTGGTCCGGTGCGCAGATCCGGCTGAACGCGGTGCCGCCCCACTTGCTGGCGTCGGCGACCACGATGACCCGCTTGGCCGCCCGGATCGCGGCCCGCTTGACCGCTGACTCGGCGAGGTCGTGGCCGGTGATGCCGTCCGAGGCGGTGAGACCACAGCAGCCGAGGACCACCGCATCGAACCGGAGCAGGTCCATCGCGTACTCGGTGAGCGGCCCCACGAACGCGAGCTCGGTCGGTCGCAGGTCGCCACCGGGGAGTACGAGCCGGATCCCGGTCGCACCGGTCAGGGCGTTCGCGGTGTGCATCGACAGGGGTACGACGGTGAGGCGGCGCTCCTTGCAGGCCATCGCCACCTCGACCGCGGTCGTCCCGCCGTCGATGACGACGGTCTCGCCGTCGCGGAGCAGGTCGGCGGCGGCCCGACCGATCTGGCGCTTTGCCTCGACCGATGCTCTGCTGCGTACCGGGAAGGGTGTCTCCTCGCCGGTGAGTGCACTGACCGCTGCCCCCCGGACCCGGCGGACCAGACCGTCGCGTGCGAGAGCGTCGAGGTCGCGGCGGACCGTCATCTCCGAGCAGCCGACGAGATGGGCGATCTCGGGGACGGTGACCTTGTCGTGGGCGCGCAGCTCCGCGAGGATCACGCCCTGCCGATCCGAACTCAACACGCGTTCATACGAACATCAATCCCGTTCAATTGCAATCCCCGGCGAGGAGTCGTGGGGGCGCTCTTCGTAGGAGGGTGCCCCTCATCCCATAGGTTCGTGGGAAGGTGCCCCTCATCCAAGCCGGCTTCGCGGCAAGGTGCCCCTCATCCAAGAGGACGCGGTGCGGCAGCGTCCGCTGGCCGCGGACGAGTGTCGGTGGGGACTGGTAGACATTCGCTCATGCGCTACGGAGTGAGCATGCCCAATCTCGGCGACCCCGCGCGGCTCGTCGACCTGGCCGTCACCGCTGAGGAGGCCGGCTGGGACGGCTTCTTCCTGTGGGATCACCTGCAGCTCGACGCCGCCTCAGCTCCACCGGTGCACGATCCGTGGGTCCTGCTCGGAGCGATCGCCGTCCGTACGACGCGGGTCAAGATCGGTCCGATGGTGACGCCGGTACCGCGGCGCCGGCCGTGGAAGCTGGCCAAGGAGGTCACGACGCTCGACCACCTCAGTGGCGGCCGGGTGATCCTCGGCGTCGGTCTCGGCGTCCCCGTGGCGGAGGAGTTCACCGCATTCGGCGAGCCGGCAGACCGGAAGGTCCATGCAGCGTTGCTCGACGAAGGTCTCGCGGTCATCGACCTGCTCCTGCGCGGGGAGCGCGTCGACCACGACGGCGCACACCTCCACGTGCACGCGCGGCTCGTGCCGGGAGCCGTCCAACAACCGCGGCCGCCTATCTGGGTGGCCGCGATGTTGCCGCCGCGTGGGGGCGTGCGGCGGGCGCGCGACTGGGACGGCATCTTCCCCATTCACTCGGAGCTGGGTGCGCTCACGCCCGAACTGGTGGCCGAGCTGGCCGCCGGGCTACCTCGGCGGCCGGGCTACGACATCGTGACCGTGCTCGGTCCGGACTCCGATGTGGCCGCCCTCGAAAGGGCCGGCGCGACGTGGGCGATCGACGGCCCGTCCTCCCCGGAGGAGTCGTTCGACGAGACACGCCGTCGCGTGGCCGCCGGGCCACCTGGCCGCGCAGGAGCCTGACCGGTTCGCGGCTGAGCGGGCCGACCGCCTGAGCCGGCTGACCGCCTGAGCGTCACCAGGGTTCAGCCGGAGCCGGCGGCACCCGCGTCGAGGCTCTCGGCGCGATGCACCGGTAGGGTCCGACCCGGACGTTCCACTTCCGGATTCGAGACTGCCGATGGCCCACGACGCGAGCCCCACAGCCCGGGCGCTGCTGACCCTCGAACTGGTCCAGGCCAGCCCGGGCATCACCGCGGACCGGCTCGGCGACAAGCTCGGCGTCTCCGAACGTGCCGCCCGGCGCTATGTCGGCATCCTCCGCGAGGCCGGCATTCCGATCGAGTCCGTCCGTGGGCCCTACGGTGGCTACCGCC
>JBOHED010000490.1:0-3085 GCA_050700915.1 Actinopolymorphaceae bacterium
TGTTGATCGCGATGAACTCGACGCCCTTGAGGCCGACCTCGATCATCCGGTTGACCGCGTTGACACCTCCGCCGCCGATACCGACGACCTTGATGACCGCGAGGTAGTTCTGCGGTGCCGCCACGACGCTCGCCTCTCAATAGACATCTGTAGATCGGGTCGCCCTATAACCCTCACCCTCTAGTTCAGGGTTATAGTTATGTCAACCTCGCCTTGAGCAGCAAGGTACGCAACGCCTCGGAAGCTATTCAACGCAACACGCCGGCATGACGGCCACGCGCCTCGCCGGGACGCACTTTCTTGTCAGGTTCTCGTCGTCGGAAATCCCGGAACGCTGACGTCGTAGACCTTCGCGCGCTGCTTCAGAAGGGCCGCGAGGACCCGCGCCTTCGTGCGGGAGTCGTCCGCACTCCCCCACATGACCGTGATCCCCCGGCCGAGATCGAGGGTCACCGAGTCGACGGTCCTGACCCGGACGACCTCGACCTTCCGGCGGAGGTCGGCGGGAAGGGCCGCCGCCACCCGAGCGCCGGCCGACCTGAGATCGGCCACCCGCTCCGGATCCGCCTCCCGGACGGCCGTCTTGATCGTCACAAACGTGGCCCGCATCCCTTCGGCGGTACGGAAGGCGACACCCTCGGCGTCGACGACCCTGCGGGCTTTCCCGTCGCGCCACACCGCGACCGGTGTGCGGCAGGTGGCGTCGATCCGGATCTCATGCGGCCAGGAACGCGAGACCGTCGCACGCCTGACCGCGGGAAGGGCCGCGATCCGCTGCCGTACCGCCTCGAGGTCGACCCGGGCCAGCGGACGACCGAGCGGTACGGCCGCGGCCGAACGGACCTCCGCCTTCGACAGGCCGGACGCGGGCGTCAACCCACCCACCGCGACCACCCGGGCGTCGAAGAGCGACGAGAACCCAACCGTCCACACCGCGACACCGACCACGATCACGACGAACGCCAGCACGAGCGCCGGACTGAGCCGGAGCAACCGGCGCGCCCACTGCCGCCGGGCGAACCTGCGGGCCGACGACACCGACACCTTCGCCGCCGTGCCCCCGGGCGGCGTCCGCGTCGTCGTTCTGGATCTCGTGGGCCGAGGCGGCACGGTCATCGCGCCGCGTCAGGCTCACTTTCGGCTTCGAGGCGTTCGCCGACGAGTTCCAGCACCTCTGGGCCGATGAGCGCCACGTCGGGCGCCCCCAGGGTCAGCACCAGGTCACCCGACCGCACACGTTCGGCGACGCGGACCGGCGCGGCCGACCACGAGCGTTCGTACACGACGCGTTCCGGTGGCAGCGGGATGTGCGGGATGATCAGCGCGCCCGTGATGCCGGGGATGGGGTCGTCGCCGGTCGGGTCCATCACGACCACCTCGTCGGCGAGGCCGAGTGCCTCACCGATCTCCCGGAAGAAGAACTGGGTCCGGGTGTGCCGCAGCGGGCGGAAGCACACGATCACCCGTCCCTCACCGGCGGCGCCACGGGCGGCCCGGAGGTTGACGAGCATCTCCGTGGGATGGTGGCCGTAGTCGTCGTAGACCCGTACGCCACCGGCGGTGCCTTTGTACTCGAACCGCCGCCGGGTGCCGGTGTAGCTCGACAGTCCCTCACGCAGGTCGCTCGACGGGAAGCCCATGCCAAGACCGGCGGTGTAGGCGGCCGCGGCGTTCCAGGTGTGGTGCCTGCCGGCGACGTGGACGTCGATTGTTCCCTGGCGGCGGCCGTGCACGACGAGCTCGAACGTCGAACCCAGCGGGCGGACCGCCACGTTGTCGATCCGGACGTCGGCGTCGGCGGCCTCGCCGTAGGTGCGTACGTCGACACCCCTGGCCCGGGCGACTCCCGCCACCCGACGCGCTCCGGGATCGTCCACACACGCGACCAGGAACCCACCCGGCACGATGCACTCGACGAACTGGTCGAACGCCTGGTGGTAGTCGTCCGGCGTTTCGTACATGTCGAGATGGTCGGGGTCGACGTTGGTGATGACCGCGACCTCGGGTGAGTACTGCAGGAACGCCCGGTCGGACTCGTCGGCTTCCACCACGAAGATGTCGCCGGTGCCGTCGTGCGCGTTGGTCCCCGTGTCGTTGAAGTTGCCCCCGATCGCGAACGACGGGTCGGCACCGCAGTGCTGCAGGGCCACCGCCAGCATCGACGACGTGGTCGTCTTGCCGTGGGCGCCCGACACCGCGGCCACCCGGCGGCCGTCCATCACCGCCGACAGGGCCGCGGCTCGAGAGTAGAGCAGCAGCCCACGCCGGCGCGCCTCGACGACCTCCGGATTGGTCTCCTTGATGGCGGTCGAGATCACCAGCGTGTCGGCGCCGTCGACGTGGGCGGGATCGTGCCCCACGTACACCGTCGCGCCGAGGGCACGGAGTGCGGTCAACGTCCGGGAGTCCTTGGCGTCACTGCCACTCACCGTCATACCGCGGGCGAGCATGATGCGGGCGATGCCCGACAGGCCGGCGCCGCCGATACCGACGAAGTGCACGTGGCCCAGCTTCTCCGCCGGAACCAGCTCCGGTGGCGGTGGAACAATCACAGGCCGTCCTTTCCGGGATTCCCTCGAGCCTTTCCGGCGTCCCCCTGTGTGCTGGTGGCGACCGAGCGGACCATCGCGGCCAGCCGGTCGTCTGCGTCCGCGGGTACCAGGTCGTGTGCGACCTTGGCCATCGCGGCGAGCCGTCCCGCGTCGGTGACGAGGCCGACGACGTGCTCGCCCACCCAGGCAGGGGTGAGGTCCGCGTCGTCGACGAGGAGACCGCCGCCGGCATCGACCACCGGCTGCGCGTTGAACCGCTGTTCGCCGTTGCCGACCGGGTAAGGCACGAAGACGGCGGGCAGCCCGACCACCGCGAGCTCGGTCACCGTGTTGGCTCCGGCCCGGGAGATCGCCGCATCGGCGGCAGCATAGGCCAGGTCCATGCGTTCGATGTAGGGCACCGCAACATACGGCGGCGCACCGGCCGGGCGTTCCGGCTCGACCTCGTGTCCCGCGCCTGTGGCATGAAGGACCTGTACCCCGGCAGCGGCCAGACTCGCAGCCGCACCGGCAACGGCCTGGTTGAGGCGTAC
>JBOHED010000491.1:0-14917 GCA_050700915.1 Actinopolymorphaceae bacterium
CCCTCAGCCGGCCCGAGTTCGGGTGAGGGGGCCCACATCCCGTTGGTTCGCGTGAAGGGCGCTCTCCGCCAACCGCTCCGTGTGAGGGGATCCCTTCATCCCATGGGCAACACGCGCTGGGCCCGCCTGCTGCGAGGAGGTGCTGCTCAGCCGCGCAGAGCCGGCTCGACGAGGTTGGCGTAGCCCTGCTGTCCGGCGCGGTTGGGGTGGTACGACTCGCCGATCGGGTTGGACAGGCCGTTGATCCACTCGACGTCGTCGCAGACCGAGTGGCCGGTGTAGGCGCTGCGCGCATCGGCGAACGCGAAACCATGGGCGGCCGCCCTGGCCCTGATGGTGGTGGCCAACAGGTCGGCGGTGGCGTTGAGTTCGGCCTGCTCGCCGGGGCTGATCCGCGCGGCGAGATTGCACTCCTCGCCGTTGAACAGCCGCGGGTATCCGACGACGATCACCCGCGCGTTCGGGCCGGCGTTCCGGATCGCCGAATAGAGCCCGTCGAGGCGTCCGGGAAGCGTGTTCTGGATCGTGGCTTTGGCGTTGTCGATCTGACCCCAACAGCTGGTCGGCCACGGCTGGGCACACGCCAGGATGACCGAGGCGAAGCCCGCGTCGTTCCCGCCTACGGACACGGTGATCAAGCTCGTCGAGGCATTGAGACTGCCGAGTTGGCCGCCCTGCACGTCGGCGACACGGGCACCCGAGCACGCCGCGAAGGTGAGATCCGCGCCGAGCCGGGACGCGTCGAGTACCGGAAAGGCGTACGGCGAGCGCTGGCAGTTGGTGCCGTCGTCGTAGTACGACCGCGTTCCGACGCCGGAGGAGTACGAGTCGCCGAGGGCGGTGTAGGCGGGCGCGGCGTGTGCCGGGTATCCAGCAACCAGAACGGAACCGACCGCGAAGCCGAGAACGACGAAGATCCTGACCGCCTGCTGCCGAATCCCGCGCATCGCGGACTCCTTCACGCCCGAGGCGACGACCCGGATCCGCCAATGAAGCTGATTGGACGGATTTGGGCCGGATGTCGCACTCAGAGTGCGTGAAGGTTACCTTCGGATCAAGAGGTCGACCGGAAATGGATCACGAACGTCGCGTGGCCGCGCGTTGTCGGATGCGTTGGCGCGCCGCCGCCCGCAGGGTCATGAAGAAATCGTCAGTATGGCCACAAATCCTTCATGATCACGGTCATGATCACGAAAGTCGGGCTACTGGGGCGGGGTGGCGGGGCCGACGGCCTCGATCGTTCCGTCGGCGGTGACGGCGTACGCAGGAACGACGGGCGCGGCGAAGTTCAGCCGGGCGTACGCAAGCGCCTCCACCAGATCGGCCTCCCGCTCGGCCCGGCCGGCGGCGCGGCGGGTGTTGACCTCCAGCACGATGCTGCCCGCGAAGTTGCGTCGCGCGAGGAGTTCGAGCACCTCGGCGCAGCGCTGACTCCCCCGACCTGGCACCAGGTGCTCGTCCTTGTTCGACCCGGAGCCGTCGGCAAGGTGGATGTGGGTCAACCGGTCACCCAGGTCGTACGCCATGTCATAGGCGTCCACGCCAGCCGTCGCCGTATGAGACAGGTCGAGCGTCACCTCGGCATAGTCGAAGTCCCGCGGATCCCAGCCGGGGAGGTACGCCTGAAGCCCTTGTCCAGCGGCCTTCCAGGGGAACATGTTCTCCACCGCGAAGCTGATCCCGGTCTCCTCCTGCCGCCGCGCCACACCGGTCACGAAATCGCGGGCATAGTCACGTTGCCACCGAAACGGTGGGTGCACGACGACGACCTTCGCGCCGAGGGCCTTCGCCGCCTCCGCGCTGCGGTCGACCTTGCCCCAGGGTTCGGTGCCCCACACGCGCTGGGTGATCAGCAGAGTGGGCGCATGGATGGAGACGATCGGCAACTGGTGGTACTCACTGAGCCGGCGTAGCGCGTCGATGTCCTGGCTCAGCGGGTCGGCGCCCACCATCACCTCCACGCCGTCGTAGCCCAGCCGGGCGGCGAGTTCGAAGGCGGTCGCAGTCGACTCGGGATAGACCGAGGCGGACGAGAGCGCCATGCGTGCGTCGGGGACGCGTACGACATGGTCCTTGCCGCGGACCCGGGTGGTGGCGCCTGACTGCTGCACGGCGTCCAGCGTACGGCCCGGCCGGTTCCGTTCTGCTCGTACGTCGTTCATGACCGTGATCATGAAGGTTGAGCAGGGTCATACGGCACCGGGGAAGCTTCATGATCACCGGTGCTTCGTCGGGGTCGTCACCGCGGGAGCGCCGGCAGCGTGGACGATCACGCCGGCGAGGTGGGGAACGTCGGTGTCCCACGCCAGCCGGGCAGCACCGGCCAGGGCGTCCCCCCGCGGATCACGCAGCTCGGCGGCAGGACACAACTGCGCCAGCCCGGCCGCGAACGCGTCGAAGATCACCGGACCACCGAGGACGCCGCCCGACCACGACACCGGCACGCTGGCGTCTGGTGCGGTCGGAAACGCCTTTCGTACGGCGGCAGACGCACAGACGGCCAGCTCCTCCCCGGAGGTGAGGCACAGGACCCGCGCCACCGGGTCAGACGCGGCCATCGCGGTGACGTCGTAGGCGAAGGAGGCGACGTCGGCGATGAGGGACGGCGAGCGGTACCAACCCTTGACCGCCTCGCGGAGCGGACGCCCGACGCGTTCCTCGGCGCGCGCGGTCAGGCCGGTCGTGGTGCCGCGGCCTTCGTACCCCGCCACTGCCGCCCGCAGGCCGGCGAGGCCGAGCGAGAAGCCACCGCCAGCGTCTCCGAAGAGGTACCCCATCCCGTCCATGCTGGTCAGCTCGCCATCCGGCGTCACCGCGAGACAGGCCACACCGGTGCCGGCGGATACGACGACCCCGCACTCGCCGCCGAGGACACCGAGGTGCGTCGTCACGTCGTCGGTGGTCAACCGGACGGTGCTGGCCCCAAGCTGCTCGGCGATCAGTGAGGCGAGGCGCTCACGGCTCGGTCGGTCGTACCCACCACCGGCGAGCCCGAGCGCCACCACGTCGACGGGCGCGGGCCGGCCGAGCGCCACCCAGGCCGACACCACCCGCCGGCAGTGCTGGTCGATCGGGTCCTCGCCGTTGGTCCACTGAAAGCCTGGCACCGACACCTGCCGGTCCAGGGGCGGGTGTGCGACTGGTCTCGAGGCGGGATCCGGCGACGTGTCGAGCACGCCCATGAGGAGCTTGGTCGCGCCACCGTCGACCGCCAGCCGTACGCCTCCCCCGTCCGTACGACCGGGCGTGCTCACGTGAAGTCCTCCGGCTCCATCGTGTCGAGGTGGCGCAGGATGACGCCCTCGCGCAGCGCCCACGGGCACGCCTCGAGCTCGTCCACCTCGAACAGGTCCATCGCGGCCTCCGCGACCATCGCTCCGGCCAACAGCTGCGGCGCCCGTCCGGACGAGACGCCGGGCAGTTCGGCGCGTTCGTCGGACGGCATGGCCGCGAGTTTGGGCAACCACTGGTTGAGGACTGAGCGTTGCATCGTCCGCTTGACGTACGGGCCCTCCGAGGAGGGTGCGGCACCACAGACGCGGACGAGTTGCCGGAAGGTCTTCGACGTACCCACTACGTGGTCCGGCGCCCCGAATCTCAGCACCTGCCCGGCGTACTTCGCGATCTCCGCCCTGATGTGCCGACGCAGCGCCTTCACCTCGTCGGCCGGCGGCGGGTCGGACGTGAACCACAGCCGCGTGAGCCGGCCCGCACCCAGGAGCATCGACATCGCCGCGTCCGGATCCTCGTCCAGGCCGGTCCCGAGCTCGAGCGAGCCGCCACCGATGTCGAAGACGAGGAGCCGGCGGGATGACCAGCCGAACCAGCGGCGTACGGCGAGGAAGGTGAGCCGGGCCTCCTGGTCGCCGGACAGCACACTGAGGTCGATGCCCGTCGCGGCCGTGACGTCGCTCAGCACGGCGTCGCCGTTGGTCGCCTCCCGGACCGCCGACGTGGCGAACGCGAGAACGGACTGACAGCCCTTGTCCTCGCCGATCTCGAGCGCCTCCGCGACCAGGCCCTTGAGCGCGGCCGCGCCGGCGGAGGAGATCGCACCGGCGGAGTCGAGATGCTCGGCGAGCCGGAGGTCGGTCTTGTGGGAGTACGCAGGAACCGGCCGGGCACCTGGGCGCGCGTCGACGACGAGCAGGTGGACGGTGTTCGAACCCACGTCGAGGACGCCGAGCCGCATGATCCGAGGCTAGCTGGTCCTGACGGCGTCGGCAGCGCAGCCGCACCGTCTCGCCACCCACGTTCCGTGATCATGAAGACTCGCCGGGGTCATGGGCCCGCCGACGTTTCATGATCACGGAAGAGCTGGCCGGCGCGATCCCTGGAAATCTGCTGGTCACCACACCGGCAGGGGTCACCGGCCGCCCGCCGGACGAGGCGTAGGGTTTCGTAGATGCCCGAGGTTTCGCTTGACTTCCCGCGCGCCTGGGTCGAGTTCACCGACCCGGATGACTCTGACCAGGTGTTCCGCGCGGACCTGACCTGGTTGACCTCCCGTTGGAGCTGCATCTTCGGCTCCGGTTGCCACGGCATCTTCGCCGAGGAACCCGACGCCGGATGCTGCGTCATGGGCGCACACTTCGCCGACAAAGCCGACGAAAAGCGCGTACGCGGCTGGGTCAAGAAGCTCACCGACGACGACTGGCAGTACCGCGCCGAAGGCAACAAGGTCGGCTGGATCGAACGGGACGAGGACGGCGAACGCAAGACCCGCGTCGTCGACGGCGCCTGCATCTTCCACAACCGCCCGGGTTTCGCGGGCGGCACCGGCTGTGCCCTGCACAAGCACGCGCTCCGGATCGGCGTCCATCCGTTGGAGACCAAGCCCGACGTGTGCTGGCAGCTGCCGATCCGCCGGCTCTACCGTGAGGTCGAAATGCCGGACGGCAGTGCGTACACCGAAGTGACGATCACGGAGTACGACCGGCGCGGCTGGGGCCCCGGCGGCCACGACTTCGACTGGTACTGCACCGGCAACACCGAGGCACACGGTTCCCGCGATCCCGTCTACGTGTCCAACCGCCCCGAGCTGGTCGAGCTGATGGGCCAGCCGGGGTACGACGCACTCGTCAAGCACTGCGAAGCCCACCTCGCCCGTGGTGTACGCACCGCGCCGCACCCGGCCGATCCGGTGCGACGGCCACGGGCGCGTACACAGAGCAACGGCCAGCCCGCCGGGCCTGGACCGATCCGGACCACGAAGTCGGGAAAGGTCAAAGGCGCCCGCCGCGCTCGCTGACCGCGCGCCTGAGCCAGCCGACGCCGCTGACCGCCCAGCCCCAGTCCGGCGATTGCCGCAGGGCGCGCTTCATCCAGGTGCCCGTCACATGAAGGGACCCCTCAAGCGAACCTACTGGTGCAGGGCGCCCCTCACGCAGTCCGCTGACCGGCCGGGGCCGGACCGACCTGATGCCGGTACCGCATACCCTCAGGGGCGTGCCATCCGTGCCACACATCGCCACCGGAGCCCGGCCGAGCCCGAACATCTGGAACGCCCCCGCGAGCTACGAGCTCGAGAACCGCGCCGCCGACCCCGATCGCGTCCTCGAACAGGCCATGATCGAACGCCGGCCCTGGCAGGGCGCGACCATCCTCGACATCGGCTGCGGGACCGGCTTCCACCTTCCCCGCTTCGCCGAGCACGCCGCCCGGGTCGTCGGCGTCGAACCGCACGGAGGCCTGGCCGAGTACGCCCGCCGGCGGTGCCGGAACCTCGCCCACGTGGCCGTCCGCCACGGCACGGCGCAGGCGCTGCCGGTCCCCGACGCCTCCGTCGACGTGGTGCACGCGCGGTGGGCGTACTTCTTCGGGCCGGGATGCGAACCCGGACTGGCCGAGGTGCACCGGGTGGTACGCCGCGGCGGCGCGGCGTTCGTCATCGACAACGACCCCACCCGAAGTACGTTCGGCGGCTGGTTCCGCGCGGCGTTCCCCACCCGCGATCCGTACGAGGTCGAAGCCTTCTGGACCCGCCGGGGCTGGCGTCGTGAGCCCCTCGACATCAGCTGGCGGTTCGAGCGGCGGGAGGACTTCGAGGCGGTCGTACGGATCGAGTTCCGTCCCGAGGTCGCGGAGCGGGTCGTCGCGGAATGGCCGGGGCTCGAGGTCGACTACGCCGTCAACCTGTGGTGGCGTACGTTCTGACGATAGCGGGCGGCACCTCCGCTCCTCAGCGGGCCGAGATCCAGCGGGCCGAGATCGTCAGTAGTAGGTACGCATGAGCTCGCGGATCCAGGCCGGCTCCCGGACCGGACCGCGGGGCCCGAACTCCTCGACGTACGGCTTGACGTCCAGCACCGGGCTCCCGTCCAGCGCGTCGAGCCCACGCACGGTCAGGCTCAGCCCGTCGACCGCGACGAGCTCACAACAGGACACGCCGATGTGGTTGCGGCGGTGCGGACTGTGGTCGGCCAGGATGCCGACGCGGGGCCAGTGCGGGTTGCTCCGCGGGTGTGCCGCTCCGGACCGCTGCCGGGTCGAGAGGTGGAAGTGGAAGACGACCTCGACATGGGAATAGGCCGCCAGGCCGAGGGTGGACTCCGGCTCGAGCTGCCCACGGTCGAGGACGATGCGGGCCGTCTCGTCGGCCCAGCCTTCTTCGGGGACCTCGTGCCGCCCACCGACCACGACGCCGATGGGCACCACCTGGATCCCGGTGCTCACATCCGTACTGATCTGTGTGCTCACGTCTGCCCAGCCTAGGTTGCACCACGGACATCGGCACAGCGAGTTTGTCGGAACAGCTGGCCGGAAGCGTCCTTCCCCCCGATGACCGCCCCCGCCGCGGCCTCGCCGAAGGACCCTTCACTTTTGCCGTACGCGGGCGAGCCGCCGTCCGGTTCAGCTCCACTTGACCCAGATTCGTTCGTCCGTACGCCTGGATGATCGGCAAGCGCGGGTTGACAATCCCGGGGTCGACGGCTGGGACAGGAACTCGTCGGGTGCGTGGCGATCCCGCGGCTTGTCGGCGGCGGCCACTAGCGTCTCGGCGCATGGGAAGAGCAACGGTGGCGCGCGCCCTCAAGCCGGCCTATCGGTGCGTCGAGTGCGGCTGGCAGGCCAGCAAGTGGGTCGGCCGATGCGGCGAGTGCCAGGCGTGGGGCACGGTCGAGGAGGTCGGGGCGCCCCGGGTGGCGGTGACGTCCGCCGGACCGGTCACCCAGCGCGCCATACCCATCGACCAGGTAGACGTCAAGGCAGCGCGGGCGGAGCCCACCGGCATCTCCGAACTCGATCGGGTCTTCGGTGGCGGGCTCGTCAGGGGCGGGGTCGTCCTGGTGGCCGGCGAGCCCGGCGTGGGCAAGTCGACCTTGCTCCTCGAGGTCGCCGCCGAACGCGCCCGGACCGACGCGCGGAGCCTCTACATCTCCGGCGAGGAGTCCGCGGCGCAGATCCGGCTGCGGGCCGAGCGGGTCGACGCCCTCGCGCCACGGTTGTATCTCGCCGCGGAGACCGACCTGTCGGCGGTGCTGAGCCATGTGGATGAGGTACGTCCTGACCTGATCGTGCTGGACTCCGTCCAGACGGTGGCGTCCGCGTCGGTCGATGGCGCGGCCGGCGGCGTGACGCAGGTGCGTGAGGTCGCGGCCGCGATGATCCGGGTGGCCAAGGAACGCGGGATCGCCGTCCTCATGGTCGGACACGTCACCAAGGACGGCTCGATCGCCGGCCCTCGGGTCCTCGAACACCTCGTCGATGTCGTCCTGCACTTCGAAGGTGACCGGCACTCTCGTCTCCGGATGGTCCGCGCGGTGAAGAACCGGTTCGGTCCCACCGATGAGGTCGGCTGCTTCGACTTCGCCGACGGAGGATTGAAGAGCCTGCCCGATCCGAGTGGGCTGTTCCTGACCCAGCGACCTGAACCCGTGCCCGGCAGTTGCGTGACCGTCACCGTCGAAGGCAAGCGGCCGCTGCTCACCGAGGTGCAGGCGCTGGTGGCCGCGTCAAGCCTCGCCAGCCCGCGGCGCGCGGTGTCCGGGCTGGATTCGAGCCGGTTGTCGATGGTGCTGGCGGTGCTGGAGCGCCGTGGTGGGCTACCGCTCGGCAAGCAGGACATCTACGCCTCGACCGTCGGGGGCGTACGCCTGCGCGAGCCCGCCTCCGACCTCGCCGTCGCGCTGGCCGTGGCGAGTTCCATGACCGACGTTCCTCTGCCGCCGCGGATGATCGCCATAGGCGAGGTCGGGCTGGCTGGGGAGTTGCGTCGTGTGACGGGCGTTCAGCGGCGGTTGGCGGAGGCGGTGCGTCTCGGCTTCACCGAGGCCGTCGTACCGCCCGGCTGCGGCCCGGTGCCGGACGGCATCCAGGTCTCCGAAGCCGCCGATCTCGGCGTCGCCCTCATCGCCTCCCGCCAGATCGGATGACCTGAACGGTTCCGCCGCAGTCCCCCGGCTCAAGGGCGCGAACTCTGTCGACGGCCGCCTGAGCTCCGAGCTCGGATCGGTCGCCTGCATTCTCGTGGTACTAGCGCAAGGCGTTGTAGACAACGTCTGCTCGTCCCGAAAGGAACGTCCACCCGATCGTCAGATCGTGGTCCCAATCGGTAGTCCAGACCTTGATCAACATACCCCGCAGACTCGAGTCGGTCGCGGCTTCGACGTCGAGGATATTCGTCCATGGAATCGCGGGGAGCGATACTGCCGATCGGAACTGGACCCCGGTCGGACTCAGCACGAGGGACTCCCTCGCCCGTCCAGACTGTGCAAGCTTCACGAGGCCGCTCGCCGACAACCAGACCAGGAGTCCGCACGCCGACGCCCATGCGAATGCCAAGGCACCGTCGGGCCCCGTGACATGAAAGAACGGATCGTAGAATACCAACAAGACCACTCCACTCAAGCCAAGTACCCCGAGTGTCGGCTTCGCAAGCCTGGATGGAGACTGAGACGCGTAGAAGACGACCGCGGGCTCGCCATATCGCGCATTCCGTAGGCTGACGACCGTGCCCGTAAGCCATCCGCTCCGCACACTGGCCGTCAATGCCATTCCCGCGAGGGCCACCGGCACCGACGCCGCCATAGGGATGAGTTCCAAGGAGCTTCCGGCGTAATCACCAAGGATGGGTGCGGCATAGATCCAGGCCACGACACATGCCGCCAATGCAAGACCACCGGTAGCCGCGAAGTACGACCACATGTATCGCGGTGACATCCATGACCAAGCGGGTGGCCAGCCGTAGTTCGAGCCTTCCCGGCGAGGTCGATGTCTCGCGTTGGCAGGTCGTATGAGACTCGTGGGTGCCAACCTCTCGCCTGGCGGATGTCGCTCGGATTCACGAACATCACACCTCGGGGGCCACCTGACAGCACGACCGACCGCACGCCACTCGCACCACCGCCATCAGCGGGTTGCCTGGCTTCCAGTCGCCTGCTTGACCGGGCCACCAACCAGACGGTCCACCCCACCCGACGGTCGGCGGAGCCGGACCGCCGCTCGCCCGCCGGTTCGCACCACCGTGTCCACTACCGGTCACGTTCTGCAACATTCGGCCCCCCTCGTGGCGCTCCCGCCGTCAGACTCCTCGGGAACCGGTCGCGAGGCCCACCGGGCATGGCGCACCGGACGACGCCAGGCTCTGCCACGTAGACTGTGGCGCAGAGCAGGCTTGACCAATCCTGGAGAGTTGTGGCTGCAAGTGAAAGGGGCCCGGACGCCCGACTCCGGGCGACACTCGCCGCGGTCGCGCCGGGAACGGCTTTGCGCGACGGGCTCGAACGCGTCCTCCGCGGCCGGACCGGCGCCCTCATCGTGCTCGGATACGACCGCACCGTGGACGCGCTGAGCACGGGCGGCTTCGCCCTGGACGTCGAGTTCAGCGCCACCGGGCTCCGCGAGCTCGCCAAGATGGACGGCGCGATCATCGTCGACCGCGACTGCACCAGGATCCTCCGCGCCGCGGTTCACCTGATGCCCGACTCCTCGATTCCGACCGTCGAGACCGGCACCCGCCACCGCTCCGCTGAACGAGTCGCCAAGCAAACGGGCTTTCCAGTCGTGTCGGTGTCGCAGTCGATGCGGATCATCGGGCTGTACGTCGACGACATCAGGTACGTCCTGGAGGACACCGGCCAGATCCTGTCCCGCGCCAACCAGGCGCTCGCGACACTCGAGCGTTACAAGCTCCGGCTCGACGAGGTGTCGGGCACGCTGTCCGCGCTGGAAATCGAGGATCTGGTCACGGTTCGCGACGTGGCCGCGGTCGCCCAGCGGCTGGAGATGGTACGACGGATCGCCAACGAGATCGGGGGATACGTCGTCGAGCTCGGCGTCGACGGCCGGCTGCTGTCACTCCAGCTCGACGAGCTCGTCGCCGGCGTCGGGCCGGAACGCGAACTCGTTGCCCGCGACTATCTTCCCGCGGCCCCCAGCCGGCGTCCCCGCAACGTGAGCGAGGCGCTCGACGAACTCGACGCCATCTCCGCCACCGATCTGCTGGACATCGGCTCGGTCGCTCGCGCCCTCGGCCACGGCAGCGACGTACTCGACGCCGCGGTGAGTCCGCGGGGCTACCGGCTGCTGGCCAAGGTCCCACGCCTGCCTGGTGCGGTCATCGACCGGCTGGTCGACCACTTCGGCAGCCTGCAGAAGCTGCTCGCCGCGAGTATCGACGACCTGCAGGCGGTGGGTGGGGTGGGCGAACACCGTGCCCGTTCCGTTCGCGAGGGCCTGTCGCGGCTCGCCGAGTCGAGCATCCTCGAACGCTACGTCTGAGCTGACAGCCAGACTGCACTGAACCGAAGACACACTGAGGCCCCGTCGGTAGTACCGAGCGGGCCCCTGCCGCGCGAGACCACGCTCGGCGCATGCCGGCGCGCCTTCGGCGGTACGACGTTCAGCAGGCGGTGTAGCTGCCCTTGCTTCCCCACGAGCAACTGTCGACGAGTGTCCGTGCAGGCGTACGAAGATAGGCGGCATCGCCGGTGTTGTTCCAGACGTAGTTGCCCTGCCCCCAGTAGCGGTGTGAGGGGCTGTTGATGCCCTTTCCCGTGTGGATGTAGACACTCTTGCCGGCGCCGAGCGTGTACGTTGCGAAGGTGTAGACGTGATTCGCCTTGTCTCGCAGAGTCCAGCCCTTGAGTTTGATGGCGGAGGTCCGCCTGTTGGTCAGGCGTACGTACTCCGCGTTCAGGCTCTTGCTCGACCGGGTGTCGGTACCCGGCGAGTTGTAGTAGACCTTGGTGATCTGTACGGCGGGCGTGGCCGTGTGAGCCGGTCCGGCGGCGAGGAGCGCCGCTCCTGCTGCGAGCGCCAACGCCGACACGAATCCGGTGAGCCTTGCCTTCATCTCTCCCCCTCATTCCGTTCCTGTGATGGCATTCGCGCGGCGCGGCTGATGGTGCGCAGCCGTCGACGGTCTTCCTGCCTCCCCCTCCGAGGCAGGAAGGCCGCGACGTGCCGCGTGCCGAGACCCAAGCCCGAGTCCCAGGCCCGAGGCCAAGCCCGCGGTGGTGGGATGTCTCCCGCGGCGTGACCTTCGGCGGACCGGGCTGGTGCGCGTACGGCATGAGTATTGCGCATACGCAATAAATAGGCAAGCCACATCTACCATCAAGTCCGCCACAAGCGGCGGCAGTAAGCGGACGGCGGACAGCGGTCGCCAGCCAGCTGTCGGCGATCCTCGTTGCGCGTACGCTATAGAGGAGACCGGGAGACGCCTTGCTGACAGGAGCGAGAACCCCAGTGGGTCAGGCTCTCCCGCCGAAGTGGGCCACCGTCGCCGGGTCCACGTCGGGGACCCGCACCGGGATGCTGCCGGACCGCAGCGACTCCGCTCCCGCACATCCGGCCGCCACCGCGTACCTCGCCGCGACCGGCGACGTCTCGGTGTCCCCGCCCTCGCGGGCATACCGCAGGAACTCCCCCACGGTCCGCGGGTCCGCACCACCGTGGCCACCGGTCTCCGGCTCCAGGGGCACCTCGACATCACCGACGGCCTGATAGTCGTGCCGCCGGTTCCACACCCGGATCGCCGTACCAGGCTCGCCGTTGCCGAAGTTCTCGATCCGCCCCTCGGTGCCGATGATCGTGTAGTTGCGCCAGTAGTCCGGGGTGAAATGACATTGCTGGTACGACGCGAGAATGCCGTTACCGAGCCGCATCGTCAGCATCGACACGTCCTCGACATCCATGGCCGGATTGAGCCCGGTCAACGACTTCGGCGGCCAGCGCTTCAGTCGTTCGGCACTCTTCCACCACGCCGTCGACTCGCCACCGCCCTGCTCCTGTGAATACACCATGAGGTCGCCCATGCCCGTGACCTCTTGCGCGTACGACCCACACAGCCAGTGCAGCACATCGATGTCGTGCGCGCCCTTCTGGAGCAGGAGGCTGGTGCCGTACCGTCGTTCGGCGTGCCAGTCGGCGAAGTAGAAGTCGCCGCCGTTCCCGACGAAATGCCGGCACCACGCCACCTTCGGTTCGCCGATAGCGCCGTCGTCGATCAGCCGCTTCATTTCCCGTACGAACGGCATGTGGCGCATGTTGTGCCCGAGGTAGAGCCGGCCATCCGACTTCTGGGCCGCGGCGAGAATCCGGTCGCAGCCCTCCGTCGTGATCGCCATCGGCTTTTCCAGGTAGATCGAGATACCCGCATCCAGCAGCGCGACCGCATGCTCCTCATGGAGATAGTCCGGGCTCACGACAAATGCCGCGTCCAGTCCGTACGAAAGGAATTCGTCAAGATCCTTTGTCGTGCGTACGCCTGAACCGAAATCGCTGCGGAACCGGTCATGCGCCGAAGGGTCAAGGTCATAGAGGGCGACGACCCTGGAACCCTCCTCGGGGCGGTGTGCATGTTTCGACAGCCCACCGCGGAGGCCGTATCCGATCACGCCGATCGCCAGATCTGTCATCGAAAGCCGCTCCGTTCGCCTGCCGTCGCTCCGGTGGCAAGGTTGGCCCGAACCAGCGCACGACGATGTGCCCATTGGTGCTTGAAACCCCGGAACGACGGTCGCATCTACGCAAGCACCGCTCGCACGCTAGTCCCTCGGCGCGAGTGCTGTCACGGTGCGAAATCGGCCATCTCACGTCCTGAGCGCCGGAGCGCCCTTCGCGGTCAGCGGTCAGACGGCGGTCAGCTGGAAGCGATCGGTGGCGGACTCCCGACCATGCACGGACGCCCCCGCCGCGTAATAGCCGGGCAGTGCCTTCGGCTGCCCGGACGGACACTCTTCGCGCGAACGCATTCCTGGCCAGGTAATCGCGACCCGCTGCGCCCGCGCCGGGCCCAAGGCGAACGTGCCCGAGGGTACGACCGACGGGCAGTGAGCCGTGTCCCAGATCAGATCACTCCCGGAAGTGATCTGAACCTGGAACGACTCGGCATCGATCGTAAGGACACACGAATCGGCGCCGTCATTGACGATCTCGACGACGACATCCATCTCGGATCCGGCCATCGCCGGGCCGTCCCTCGCGGCGTCGATGCGGACCTCGAGCCAGCTCGCAGGACATGCTGCCGGACTCGCTACCGGTTCGGGCTGCTTCGTCTGTGCGGATGAGGTCGCCGGCACCTTCCGTTCCGGCGTACGTGACTCATCCCGCCCGCCCGAGGTTGTGCGCGGGGACGACGTGGCCGACGGCGTGTCTCGCGGCTGCGGTCGATCAGGAGCATTCGTCGTGGGACCGGCCCCGTCGCCGCGGGCAGGCGCGGCGGCGCCCTTCGGATCGTTCGGAGTCAGGGATCTGGCGACAGCCCAGATGAGGAGTGCGAGCAGGACGAAGAGGACCGCACGCCGAACCCAATAGACCCAGTCCGGCAGCAGCCCGACCGGCCGGAGCATCGAGCCCATGACGCGGAGCGTAACGAGCGGGTCGCGTGATAGCTCGATCCCACGCCGTACACCTGACAGCCGGGAACCACGAACCCGTCACCGATACCAGCGCATGGAAAGATCGGGCTTGTCATGCCTACGTCGTCGTTGCACGCTCCGGTCCTGCGCTGGTACGCCACTCATGCGCGTGACCTGCCCTGGCGCCGCCCGGATGCCAGCCCCTGGGGCATCCTCGTCAGCGAGGTCATGCTCCAGCAGACGCCCGTGAGCCGTGTCCTTCCGGCGTACGACTCATGGCTACGGCGCTGGCCAACGCCGGGCGCGCTCGCCGCCGACACGCCTGGCGAAGCGGTTCGGCAGTGGGGCCGGCTCGGCTATCCGCGTCGGGCGCTGCGCCTGCATGCGGCCGCTACTACGATCGCGCGCAGCTACGACGGCAATGTCCCGGCGCGGTACGACGAGCTTCGTTCTCTCCCCGGCATCGGCGACTACACAGCCGCCGCGGTCGCGTCGTTCGCCTTCCGACAGCGGCACGCGGTCCTCGATACGAACGTCCGGCGGGTCCTCGGCCGGGTCGTCGAGGGCGTCGAGTATCCACCGACGGCGGTGACGACCCGCGAACGCCGCACCGCCGAGAGCCTCGTCCCGGACGACGCCGAGGCTGCTGCCTCGTGGGCGGTCAGCATCATGGAGGTGGGAGCGCTCGTGTGTACGGCGCGGTCGCCGCGGTGCGACGCCTGCCCGCTGAGCCGCGTGTGTGCCTGGCGACTTGCCGGCCGGCCGGCGTACGACGGACCGGCACGGCGGCGTCAGGCGTATGAGGGCACAGACCGCCAGTGCCGGGGCCGGCTGCTGAAGGTTCTCCGCGACTCATCCAGCCCGGTCGGGCGGCCAGATCTCGACGCCGCATGGGCAGATGTGTTCCAACGCGAACGCGCCCTCGACAGTCTCGTCGCCGACGGCCTCGTCGAGCCGCTGGAGCATGACGAGTTCCAACTCCCGGCTTCGCATGCTCCGGAGACCACGCCACCGCGCGTTCCATGATCATGAAGGGAAACGGGGTCCATGCGCCGAAAAACCTTCATGATCACGATCATGATCACGGGAGCAGGGCGGTGCGGTCGAGCTTG
>JBOHED010000492.1:0-7257 GCA_050700915.1 Actinopolymorphaceae bacterium
CGCCGCGCCGCCGAGTAGCCGCGCCGCGCCCCCGGGTCGACTTGTTGGCGCTTCGTCGCCTTCTATCCCGACCAACCTCCAACAGGTCCGCGGGACGTACGAACGGGCCCGCGGAGCCCGCAACTGCGGGCGCGGGGCCCACCGCCAACGCCAGCAACCGCGGGGTCTGGGCGTGGGAGCGGAGCCCAGCCGCAGTGCCGAGCCACCGCGTGGTTGGGGCGTGGGGGCGAAACCCAGCCGCATCGCCGAGCAGCCACGGGGCGGGGGTGTGGGGGGCGAAACCCAGCCGCATTGCCGAGCTACCGCGGGGTTGGGGGTGTAGGGGGCGAAGCCCCCACAGTGGGGGTCCGGGGGGTCATCCCCCCGGGCAAGCACAAAGAGAGAGCCCAGGTGCGATTAGCACGTGGGTAGGGAAGCCTGTAGCCCCGACCGGATTCGAACCGGCGCTACCGCCTTGAGAGGGCGGCGTGCTAGGCCGCTACACAACGGGGCCGCAAAGCGAGCTGCACTCTACCAACCGGAGACTGTCCATCCGCCAGAGCCTCCCAGCAGACCAGAGCCTCCGAGCCAATCAGAGCCTCCGAGCCAGGCAGAGCCTCCCTGAGAAAGCGGAGGCCATCAGCTCACCCGCTGGGGTACTAGGACTCGAACCTAGACTAACTGGACCAGAACCAGCCGGGCTGCCAATTACCCCATACCCCATGGGTCGGCCCGAACCGCCATATGGCAGCGGGCCGCCTCGATGATAGCGAAGCCGTTGCGTACCCCGACAAGCGCCACGGAGCTCCCGCTCAGCCGACGTCCATGTCGAGCGCTCGCCGTACCCGCGCCAGTGCACGTCCCCTTCCCAACAGCTCGAGCGACTCGAACAGCGGCGGCGAGACCCGCCTCCCCGTCACTGCTACCCGCAAGGGTCCGAACGCGTGCTTGGGTTTGCGTCCCAGCTCCTCGACGAGCGCCCGGCGGAGGGCCTGTTCGATCACGTCGCGATCCCAGTGGGGCAACGCTTCCAGGGATTCGTACGCCGCGGTCAACACCGGTCCGGCGTCGGCGGTGAGGATCCGCGCGGCCGACTCCGGGTCGACGGTGAAGGCACCTTCGCGGACGAACAGGAACGCCAGCAGGTCGACGGACTCGCCGAGGCGGGTGAGGCGCTGCTGGATCAGTGGCGCCGCGGCAGCGACGAGCCGTTCCTGGTCGGCGTTCGGCGGCACGGGGAGCAGGCCAGCGTCCTGCAGGAACGGAGTGATCCGTCGGGCCAGCTCGTCGGCGCCGAGCGCGCGGATCTTGTCGCCGTTGATGGCGTCGAGCTTCTTGGGGTCGAGACGTCCTGGCGTGGCGCCCACGCGGGACAGGTCGAAGAGCTCGACCAGCTCGTCGAGGCGGAGGTCCTCGCGGTCGTTACCCGGTGACCAGCCGAGCAGGGCAAGGTAGTTGACCACGGCCTCCGGTAGGTAGCCGTTCTCGCGGTACCACTCGATGGAAGCCGATCCGTAACGCTTCGACAGCGGCTTGCCGTCGGTCCCGAGCACGTACGGACAGTGGGTGAAGATCGGCACGTCGGCGCCGGGTACGCCCATCGCCTGGTACATCGCGATCTGGCGCGGCGTCGACGCCAGCAGGTCATCGCCGCGGACGACGTGGGTGATCCGCATCAGCGCGTCGTCCACCGAGACCGCGAGGTTGTAGAGCGGGTAACCGTCGGCCCGCATGATCACGAAGTCGGGGATGTTGGCGTGGTCGAAGACGACTTCCCCACGAATCGTGTCGTGGACGGTGGTCGTGCCGGGCGGCATCCGGAAGCGGACGACCGGCTTGCGTCCCTCCGCTTCGAAGCCCGCGACCCCTGCCGCGGTGAGCGTCCGGCACCGACCGCTGTAGCCCGGCGGCAGTCCTTGCTGGCGTTGGTTCTCCCGCTCGGCGTCCAACTCCTCCTGCGTGCAGTAGCAGTGGTACGCCGTGCCTTCGGACAGGAATCTCCGTACCCATTCGTGGTAGAGCGGGAGCCGTTCGCTCTGCTGGTAGGGGCCGTAGTCGCCGCCGACCTCCGGACCCTCGTCCCAGTCGAGGCCGAGCCAGCGCAGATCCTCGAGTGCGGACGCGATCGCCTCGTCGGTGACGCGGGACCGGTCGGTGTCCTCGATCCGCAGGACGAACCGGCCGCCGGAGTGGCGCGCCCATGCCCATGCGTACAACGCCGTACGAATGTCGCCGACATGCAGGTCGCCGCTCGGCGAGGGCGCGAAGCGGGTACGGACGGCTGGTGAGGGCCGGGCCGAACCGCCTTCAGCCATGGGCGATCACCGGGTTGGTCAGGGTGCCGATCCCCTCGACGGTGACCGACACCTCGTCGCCGGCGTGCATCGGTCCGACACCGGCAGGTGTCCCCGTGAGGATCAGGTCTCCGGGAAGCAGCGTCATGAAGGAGCTGACGTAGCCGATGAGTGACGGGATGTCGTGGATCATCTGCGACGTACGCCCGGACTGCCGAACGTCCCCCGCCACAGTCGTCGTCAACGCCAGGTCGGAGACGTCGAGCTCGGTCTCGATCCACGGCCCGACCGGGCAGAAGGTGTCGAACCCCTTGGCCCTCGCCCACTGTCCGTCGGTCTTCTGCAGGTCCCGTGCCGTGACGTCGTTGGCGCAGGTGTATCCGAAGATGACCTCGGCGGCGCGGTCGCGGGGAACGTGCCGGCAGATCCGCCCGATCACCACCGCCAGCTCGCCTTCGTAGTGCAGATCGGACGTCGCTGGCGGGTAGACGATCCCGTCCCGCGGCCCGACGACCGACGTGTTGGGCTTGAGGAAGATCAACGGCTCGGCCGGGATCTCGTTGCCCAGCTCGGCAGCGTGCTCGGCGTAGTTACGTCCGACACCGATCACCTTGCTCCGCGGGATGATCGGCGCCAGCAGCCGGACGTCGGCGAGTGGGAGACGAACGCCGGTGGCCTGGACGGGCCGGTAGAGCGGGTCTCCGTCGATCACCGCGGCGATCTCGGCCCCCGGCTCCCCCTCGATCACGGCGTACGTCGGGTCGTCACCTGCACTGAACCGTGCGATGCGCAAGGCCAACCTGCCTTCGTGCTTCCTGGCCGCCGGTGGATCTGCCCGCGGCCCCGGGTGGATCCGTACGGAAGCACGCAGCCTACCGGGCCGGCTCGCGCGAGGCCGTGGGCTCCCCGTGCGGCGCGACCTTGGCGCGGACGAGCCCGAACGTCACACCGTCGACCAGTGCCTCGAACGACGCCTCCACGATGTTGTGGCCCACACCGCAGGTCTCCCAGGACTCCTCGCCGTCGGACAGCTCGATCAGCACTCTGATCACGGCATCGGTCCCGTGGCCGGCTTCGAGGATGCGTACGCGGTAGTCGATCAGGTCGAGCTTGTCCACCGCCGGGTACGCCTGCCCGATGGCGCCGCGGAGCGCACTGTCGAGGGCGTTGACCGGACCGTTGCCTTCGCCGGTGACGATGGTGCGTTCGCCGCCGGCCCGCAGCTTGACGGTCGCCTCGGACCCGGCCTCCTCGCCGGGGCGGGAGTCGGTGATCACCCGCCACGACTCGACCTCGAAGTACGTCGGGCGGGCACCCTCGGCCTCCTCGATGAGCAGCAGTTCGAACGACGCGTCGGCCGCCTCGAAGGTGTAGCCGCAGGCCTCCATCTCCTTCACCCGGTCGGTGATCCGGGTGACGAGCGCACGGTCGCCCGTGAGGTCGTATCCCAGCTCGCGACCCTTCAGCTCGATGCTCGCCCGGCCCGCCATGTCGGAGACCAGCAGCCGCATGTCGTTGCCGACATGGGCGGGATCTGTGTGCTGGTAGAGATTCGGGTCGACCTTGATCGCGCTGGCGTGCAGGCCGGCCTTGTGGGCAAAGGCGGACGCGCCGACGTAGGGCTGCCGGGAGTACGGCGGGATGTTGGTCACCTCGGAGACGGCATGGGCGACGCGGGTCGCCTCACGTAGCGCGGCTTCGGGGACGACCGGGCGGCCGAGCTTGAGCTGGAGGTTGGCGATGATGGTGAGCAGGTCGGCATTGCCGGTGCGTTCGCCGTAGCCGTTGAGGGTTCCCTGCACGTGGGTGGCGCCGGCGTGGACGGCGGCGAGCGTGTTGGCGACCGCGCACCCGGCATCGTTGTGGCAGTGGATGCCCACCCTGGCAGGGGTCCCCGAGAGACCGGCCGTGCCCAGCAGGGTGTCGACGACCTCTCCGACCTGGTCGGGAAGCATGCCGCCGTTGGTGTCGCAGAGTGCGAGGACCTCGGCACCCGCTTCGGCGGCCGTGCGTAGGACCTCGATGGCGTACTCCGGATTCTCACGGTAGCCGTCGAAGAAGTGCTCGGCGTCGAGGAAGACCCGTTGCCCGCTGGAGCGGAGGTGCTCAACCGTGTCTCTCACCATCGCGAGGTTCTCCTCGAGCGTGGTGCGGAGAGCGAACTCCACATGTCGGTCATGGCTCTTGGCGACCAGGGTGACGACGCTCGCTCCGGAGTCGCGAAGGGCCGCCACGAGCGGGTCGTCCGCCGCCGCGACGCCGGCTCGCCGGGTCGCGCCGAACGCGGCGAGAGTGGCGTGCCGGAGGAGCAGCTCCGACCGCGCCCTCGCGAAGAACTCGGTGTCCTTGGGATTTGCCCCCGGCCAGCCGCCCTCGATGTAGCCGACGCCGAGCTCGTCGAGGTGCCGGGCGATCGTCAGCTTGTTGTCGACGGAAAGGCTGAGCCCTTCCTGTTGGGCACCGTCGCGCAGCGTGGTGTCGTAGACGTGAAAGTCGCTCATCGGGGGCGCTCCTGAGAAGGACTGCTGGGGAAGACTGCTGGGGAAAGAAAAAACCTCCCGCCGGGGGCGAGAGGTCTGCGCGCAGGACGAGGGAAGCGGGTCCGGCGCGCCTACGTAATGATCAGGGTGGAAGTCTTCAGCATTCCGGCAGTGTCGCACATCGCCCCGGGCACAGGTCAACCACCCCATTCCCGGCAGGAACTTGTCTACCGTCGCCGACATGCGCCGCAACCGATCGGTGATCATGAAACTTCACCGGTGTCAGTGGACACGGTGTCAGTGGACCGGCGAAGTTTCATGATCACCGGCGGGTGGACGTGATCAGGGGCAATTCGCTGGATCGGTCTCTACGCCGGCAGCTAGGCTCGTGCCGTGGGCAGCTGATCAGAACTCGCCGTATCCGACGTCCCTGCCGCCGCCTTTTCACCGCCGCGGCCATCGACTCAGGGTTCTGGAGTCCCATGACTGCATCCACCGGACATGCCGGAACGCCTTCCTCCGCCGCAGCCGAAGCGGGCGTACTGAAGACTGCTGTGCTCAAGGCAGCAGTGCTCAAGGTCTCTGGGCTCGCCAGGACCTACGACGGTGAGCCGTTGTTCGCCGACATCAGCCTCACCGTCAACGCGGGCGAGCGGGTCGGCCTCGTCGGCCCCAACGGTGCCGGCAAGTCCACCCTGCTTCGGCTCCTCGCCGGCAGGGAGCGACCCGACGCAGGTTCGGTGGCCTACGGCCCGAACGACCGGGTGGGGTACCTCGACGCCGAGATCGCCGATGCCGACGCCACGGTCGGTTCGTACCTCGACGAAGGGCTCGGCGAGCTCCACCGGATCGCGACCCGGATGCGCTCCCTCGAGGACACGATGGCGACCGCCGCACCCGCTGACGACGCCAGTAACGCCGACAACGCCAGCCTGACGGAGTACGCCGACCTGCAGGACCGGTTCGACCTCCTCGGCGGCTGGGCAGCCGAGTCCCGCGCGGAAGAGGTACGCAGCCACCTCGACGTCGCTGACCTCGACCCGCGTACACCTCTCGTCGACGTGAGCGGTGGCCAGCAGGCTCGGCTCATGCTGGCCAGGCTGCTGCTGGAGGAACCGAGCATCCTGCTCCTCGACGAACCCACCAACCACCTCGATCTCGCCGGTGTCGGCTGGCTGGCTGACTTCCTCGCGCGCTACCGCGGCGCGGTGGTCGTCATCACCCATGACCGGGCGTTCCTCGATGCCAGCGTGGACCGGATCGTGGAACTCGACACCCTCACCGACCGGGCGGAGTTCTACGAGGGTGGCTACTCCGACTACCGGGCGGAGAAGCAACGCCGGCGGGCCCGGCTGCTCGCCGACTACGAAGCCCAGGAGAAACACCGCCGCCGGCTCGCCGAGGACATCGCACGGACGGCCGACCAGGCGCTGCGGACCGAGCTCACGACCCACAACGACAAGGCACGCCGCTATGCCAAGAAGGTCGCGAAGAAGGCGAAGGCCCGCGAGGCCAGGCTACGCCGGGAGATGCTGTCGGCGCGCTGGATCGCACACCCGCAGGAACGACCGCCACTGGTGCTGGACTTCGCGGCCACGACGTCGGCCGAGCGCACCGTCCTCACCCTCAGCGACCTGGCTGCCGACCGCGGCGACGGCCTGCTGTGGAAGGACTTCTCGGCCGTGGTCAAGGGTGGTGAGCGGGTCCTGGTCAGTGGGGAGAACGGCACCGGCAAGTCCACCTTGCTCGCACTCGTCGCCGGCGACCTGGTGCCGGCGGACGGCGAGGTCGGGCGTGACGCCCGCATCGGCGTACTCCCCCAGGTCCACGACCGGCTGCCGCTGCGGATGGCCGTCGTCGACTACCTGCGAAGAGAAGTCCCGATGTACGAAGAGGATGCCGAACGCCTCCTCGAGTCGTACCTCTTCGACTCCTCGCAGTTCCGGCGTCCGCTGGGCACTCTCTCCGCCGGCGAGTTGCGGCGGCTGTTGCTGGCCGCGCTGATCAACGGCGGCCACGAGGTGCTGCTGCTGGACGAGCCCACGAACTACCTCGACTTCGAGTCCCTGGACGTCTTGGAGGCCGCACTCGCGGCATTCGGCGGTACGACGGTGTCGGTGAGCCACGACGAACGGTTCATGCGGGGCCTGGATCCCACCCAGCGCTGGCAGCTCGCGAGGCGCCCAGGCGCGGCGGCCCAGTGGATCGTGGAAGCGCTGGGTCGTGAAGGCTCTGGATCGTGAAGGCGCTGGGTCGTGAAGGCGAGCGACGGTTCTGAGGGGTGATCAACGGCCGGCGAAGGGGACATTCCCGCGGAGACTCCCATGTCCCGTTCACGGACCGCTGATCCTCCAAACGACTCCGGGACCTCAGTCTGAACCGCTGCGACCCGCACCGTCTTCGGCGTCGAGGTCGAGCGTCTCGGGGTCGAACTCGCCGTCCTTGGCGCCGGCCAGGAATGCCTCCCATTCGCCGGGGGTGAAGACGAGAATCGGACCGTCGGG
>JBOHED010000493.1:0-5109 GCA_050700915.1 Actinopolymorphaceae bacterium
ACACCGTCATCCTGATGGGGGCGAAGAGCAAGACGACGGCGATGGCACCGTTCCAGCTGCTCCGGCAGTACCCGATGGTGTTGACCAAGCCGTTCAGTGCCCGGGCGACGGAGACGATCCACGTGACCGGTAAGGGCTTCGCCCCGAACGAGCGGGTCCTCGGCTACCTCGGTCAGGCCGGTGGCACACCGGTCATGACCGTACGCGCCGACGAGGACGGCTCGATCGGCAACATCGCCTTCCGGGTGCCATTCGACCTGAAGGGGCGGCAGTCGCTGATCTTCACTGGCGAGCAGAGCCGGGCCTCGGCGAAGGCCGGCTTCCTCGCCCAGCAGTACATGCCAAGCGTCCGAGGCAGCACGTGGGGCGGTCTCCCGGGCACCGTCATGAACTTCTACGCCAAGGGGTTCGCGCCCAACGAGGCGGTCCACGTCTACGTCGACGAGGAGCTGGTCTCCGCGTTCCGGGTCAACTCGAAGGGCAAGGCGGTCGCCGCCGGCAGGTTCATGATCCCGTCCGACGTCGAGAAGTCCGTCGAGTTCGAGATGGTCGGCGCGCGGAGCGGCGGCGTCGGAAAGCTCTCGGTCAAGGTCGACAAGTCCGAAGGAATGGTGCAGATCCCGAAGGCGCCGAAGTACAAGCTGCCGAAGGATCTCCGGCGGTGAGCGGTTCCGCACCTGTGGACACAACCGGACAGGGCAGCACGTGTGGGACGTAGCCACGTACCGCTGAGTGCTACTGATGCGGCCGGAGGGAGCGCGGCGATGACCGATGTCTTCGGACCAAACTCGCGGGGGGTGATCCACCTCATCTCCCACCTGGGTGGGCTCGGCAGCCGCGAGATCGACATGGTGGTCGATCTGTGGAAGCGGCAAGGGCGTGAGGATCGCGCCGCGGCATGGGCGGCGATCGGTGCCGCGACGACGCCGACGGAGCGGCGAGCGATCCTCGACGCCGCCGGGCTCGCCCGGCGGGAGGCGATGGCCGTCGCCCGCCGCCACGGGTCCGCCGACTGGGCGTTCTGGGCAGCGGTCTGGGACGCCGCAGCCGGGGTGGCCGCCTGCGACCGGGTGGCCGAGGACCGCTACCAGACCCTGATCGGACCGGTGGCGAGCGTCATGCCGTGGCTGGTGGCGCAACAGCCGGACCGGGTGGGGGTCTCCGGGCTGCAGGCGGCCCTCACCCGGTACGGCGACCCGCCGGGCCCGAACCCGGGACCCGATGACGTTCGGAGTGTCCGATGACTGAGCCTTCGACACGGGTGCTGATCGCCGACGACGACCGCGCGGTCCGGGACGCTCTGGCCGACCTGATCAGTGGTCAGCCCGGACTCGAGCTGGTCGGTGAGGCGGTGAGCCACCCGGATGTCGTCCGGCTGTCCGCACGGGATCATCCCCGGGTAGTCGTCCTCGACGCGCGGATGCCGGCCGGCGACGCTCCTGCCACGATCCGCGCCATCCAGGACCGGACGCCCACCGCCTCGGTTCTGGTGCTCTCGGCGTACGAAGATCCGGGCGCGGCGGTCGAGGTCCTGGCGGCCGGTGCGACCGGCTACCTCGTCAAGGGCATCGCCGACGAGGAGATCATCGAGGCGATCGCCCGCGCCGCCCGCGGTCAGACCAGCATCTCCCTGCCCCTCGCGAAGGAGTGCCTGAACCTGCTGCGCCGCGACCTGGAGACCGAACGCCGGGCGAGCGCGGCCACCCTGCAGAACGCGAACGTCCTGCGTCAGCTCCTGGACCGGATCCGTGCCGCGGCCGTCCTGGTCGGTGCCAACGGCGCGATCGAGATGATCAACGCGCCGGTCCAGCAGCTGTTCGGCTATCGCCGGGCGGAGCTGATCGGCGAGCCGATCACCAACCTGGTGCCGCTGTCCCGGGGCGGCGAACCCGTCGACGAGCTGATCTACCGACTGCTGAGCCGCGAACCTCCAGGAGAGTACGGACCGGAAGCCCACTTCACGGCTACTGGGCGCCGCAAGGACGGCGGGACCTTCCCCGTCGAGGTCTCGGCGAGCCTGATGCCGCACGGCCAGCGCGGCGTCGCCGTCATCCTGCGCGACCTCAGCGAGCTGAGCCTGGCCGAGGCGAGGTACCAGCAGCTGTTCGAGGCGTCGCCGGACGGCACCGTGATCGTCGACGACGCGGGCATCATCAAACTCGTCAGCACCGCGGCGGAGCGGTTGTTCGGCTATCCGCGCGAGGACCTGCTCGAACGCAGCGTCGACACGTTGCTTCCCGACCATCCGGTCACGATCTACCGGAAGGAGAGCGACGAGGTCCCCGGCGAGGATGGTGCCGAGGTGGCCCCGCAGGGTTTCGAGCTGGTCGGCCGGCGATGCGACGGCACCGAGGTCCCCGTCGACGTCAGCATCGGCCGGATCCGTACCGAGGAAGGCGTTCAGGTCATCCTCTCGATCCGCGACATGACCGAGAGCGCCGGATCGCGGGCGGTGCTCGAACGCAGTCTGGAGGTGTTGCAGGCCGCCGGCCAGGAACACCGCGCCGTCCTCGTCGACCTGGTGGGCGCCCAGGAACGCGAACGGCTCCGGATCGCAGCCGGCATCCATGACGACAGCCTGCAGGTCATCACCGCGGCGGCCCTGCGGCTGCAGCAGCTACGGCGGCGCCTCCGTGACCCCGATGACCTGCGGGTGCTCACGAAGCTGGAGGAGACGATCCGGCTCGCCGCCGACCGGTTGCGGCGGATGATCTTCGACTTCCGGCCTCCCGCACTGGAGGCGGAGGGACTCGTCGCGGCCCTTCGCGCCTATCTCGACATGCTTCGTGCCGAGACCGGCATCTCCTACGAACTGGACAACCGGCTCGAGGTGGAGCCTTCCACGCAGACCAGGGTGCTGATCTACCGGATTGCCCAGGATGCCCTGATGAACGTGCGGCTGCACGCCCAGGCCTCCCATGTGCTGGTACGGCTCACCGCCGTCGACGACGGCTGCCTGGTCGAGATCGTCGACGACGGCGTCGGCTACAACCCGCTCGAGGCCGAGACCGAGCCCGGGCATCTCGGCCTCACCCTGATGCGCGACCGGACCGAGATCGTCGGCGGCTGGTGCCGGATCGAGAGCGCCCCCGGAGGCGGTACTACGGTGGAGTTCTGGGTCCCACGCGAGTCGGGACCCGCCGGAGGCAACACGTGAGCACATCGGCCGAAGCAGAGCCACCGGAGACCGGGCCACCGGAAACTGGGCCACCGGAAACTGGGCCACCGGAGACTGGGCAACCACCCGCGACCGCCATCAACGTCCTCATCGTCGAGGACCACGCGGTGGTGGCCGAAGGCCTGGTGGCGCTGCTCTCCGAACACCCGGACCTTCGGGTCCTCGGCTGGGCGCCGACCGTCGCCGACGCCACCCGGCTCGCCGCCGAGTCGCCGGTCGACCTCGCGGTCGTCGACTTCTGGCTGCCCGACGGCACCGGCGTCGACGCGGCAGCGGGCATTCGTACGTCCCGACACGACGCGGTGGTGGTCTTCGTCAGTGCCGACGACAGCGACCAGGCGATGCTGGCCGCCGTCGAGGCGGGGGCGTCCGGCTACCTCGTCAAGACCGCGACAGGGCAGGAGATCGTCGAGGCGGTACGCCGAGCGGCCGACGGCGAGATGCTCATCCCCGCGCCGCGGCTCGCGGAGCTGTTGGCCCGCAGCCGAGAATCGTCCCGGCGGGAGACCGACCGCGCCCAGCAACTGGGCCGCCTCACCGCCCGCGAACGCGAGATCCTCGACCTGATGTCCCAGGGCCTGACCAACCGGGAGATCGCGGCGCAGTTGAGCATCGCCTATCCGACCGTACGCAGCCACGTCCGCAGGGTGCTCGAGAAGCTCGACGCCAGGTCGAAACTGGAAGCCGTCGTCAAGGCCGCCACGGCCCAGTCGGCCGACCCCGACGACCCCGCCGGACCGGCGGCTGATCCGCCCGGACCGGCATGACACCCCTCGGGCGCTCCGGCCGCGATCTCTCCGCGCCAAAGCTCGGCCACTAGCTCTCGTTTTCGGTCATGGGGAAGTTGGCGGACCGGAACCGTTCGGCGCCGGTCTCATGCTCCAGCTCGGCCCGCAGCTTCGGATTCTCGTGATAGAACCTGATCCCGTAATAAACCACAGCCGGATCCGCAGCTACGAGGGCGGCGTCGACCCCCTTGTTCGCCGGAACCTCCGGGGTAAATTGGAGAAGCTTGAACCGGCGCAGATCCTTGACGTACATCTTCTCTCCGCCGCACGGGTGCAGCGTGACGAAAGGCCCGTGGAACTCAGTGGCCTCCACGCGAGCGATCTCCTCCCACGGGAAGAACGCCCTCACACCGAGCCCCGGTGGTAGATCCCCTTCGTGCAGACTGCGACGTGCATCCGTTCACCGCGCCTTCTCCGCAGCACGAGAACAAGAACGATGAGCATGGCAAGAAAGACGGATGCGCTGACTGACCCGACGACTACCGAGTCCAGGCCCCATCCACCCTCAACGAGGTCAATCCCAGACGCGAGCGCGAACATACCTGTGAGTGGCAAGAAACCTAGGGTCATCAGCAGAATGCCTATTCTCGTCGACCGTGGGCTGGGGATCACGACGGCCCTCGTACCAAGCGCCTCAACCGATAGCGCTGAGGAGCAGCATGAAGAGAGACCGAGGAACCACCCGGTCCGGATGATCGGTCCTTGTCGACCACTTGCTCGGCCAAGGGAGCGGGTGGTCACGGTCCACCATGGTTGACACCTCCGACGACAGCAGGTTGCACCCTGACGCCAATCACGGAATCCTCCTGCAGTTAGGGCCTATGTCGGGCCAGCTCGAGGACTCGACGGGCGACTCCCGCCTGGCGGATCATCCCTGATGACAACCTTTCCATCGCGAATCTTCTCTTCTTGCGTTGGAAACACCTGGTCATAGAGCCAATCTGCTCCCACTGACGCCGCTCCGCCTGCGAAGATTGCCGCGCCGACTGCGAGGGCGTCTGGTGCGGTCGAGGTGGCGAGGACTCCAGCAGCTCCCATCGTGATGAGTCTCCCCGCGGCGAACTTGATGCCCAGCCTCACACCCCCCGCGGCCAGGACATGGGCACCTTCGGAGGCGGTGAGGGCGACGGTGCCGGTGAAGAC
>JBOHED010000494.1:0-7637 GCA_050700915.1 Actinopolymorphaceae bacterium
ACGCGTTCGTCCGCACGAGCGGGTTCCTGCCCGGCCCCAACGACGTCTACGTCTCCCTCGCGATGGTCAAGAAGTACGGCCTCCGCAAGGGCGACGCGATGAGCGGAGCGATCCGGCAGCCGCGCGAAGGCGAACGTCGGGAGAAGTTCAACCCCCTGGTCCGTGTCGACACCGTAAACGGTGCCGACCCGGAGCTGTCCAGGCAGCGGCCCGACTTCGGCAAGCTCACCCCGCTGTACCCACAGGAGCGGCTCCGGCTCGAGACCGAGCCGAACATCCCGACGACCCGGATCATCGACCTGATCGCTCCGATCGGCAAGGGTCAGCGTGCGTTGATCGTGTCGCCGTCCAAGGCCGGTAAGACGCTGATCATGCAGGCGATCGCCAACGCGATCACGCAGAACAACCCCGAGGCCCACCTCATGGTCGTGCTTGTCGACGAGCGGCCCGAGGAGGTCACCGACATGCAGCGGGCGGTCAAGGGTGAGGTCATCGCCTCCACCTTCGACCGGCCGGCCGACGACCACACGACCGTTGCCGAGCTTGCGATCGAGCGGGCCAAGCGGCTGGTCGAGCTGGGCCACGACGTCGTGGTGCTGCTCGACTCGATCACCAGGCTCGGTCGTGCGTACAACCTCGCGGCTCCCGCGAGCGGCCGGATCCTGTCCGGTGGTGTGGACTCGAGTGCGCTGTACCCGCCCAAGCGGTTCTTCGGCGCGGCCCGCAACATCGAGCACGGTGGCTCGCTCACCATCATCGCGACCGCCCTGATCGAGACCGGCTCGAAGATGGACGAGGTGATCTTCGAGGAGTTCAAGGGCACCGGCAACATGGAGCTGCGACTGCGCCGGGAGTACGCCGACAAGCGGATCTTCCCCGCCATCGACGTCGACGCGTCCAGCACCCGGCGCGAAGAGCTGCTCATGGGCAAGGAGGAGCTCGGCATCGTCTGGAAGCTCCGCCGGGTCATGTCGGGGCTCGACGGGCAGCAGGCTCTCGAACTGCTGCTCAACCGGCTCAAGGACACCCGAAGCAACGTCGAGTTCCTGATGCAGATCAACAAGACGATGCCGGGTGCCGGCGGAAACTCCTCGTCGCGCGACGAGGACTAACCGAAGACCAGGCGTCGTACGTCTGAAGCAGTGCACGGACCGCGAGCGGTCCCGGGGAGTCGGCGCGGGAATGCGCCGACAGCCGGGGCCGTTGGCCCAGGTGGCTGAACAGATGGGAAACTACATGCGCTGGCACCGGTTCACGCCTACCCAGATGGGTGACGGCGACCCGGCGCTCTACAAAAGCGGAGGAAACCTGTGAAGTCCGGCATTCACCCTGACTACACCGAGACGACGGTGACGTGCACGTGTGGCAACACGTTCACCACGCGCAGCACCGCCCGTCAGGGCTCGATCCACACCGACGTGTGTTCTGCCTGCCACCCCTTCTACACCGGCAAGCAGAAGATTCTCGACACCGGTGGCCGGGTCGCGCGCTTCGAGAAGCGCTACGCCCAGGCCAAGCAGAACAAGAAATAGCACGCCAACAGCGCCGGTCGGCCGGGCCCGTTCAGGGGTTCGGGATGGCCGGCGCTGTCGCGTCCAGCCGCGGTCGACGGTCCTGGCCGATCCGCCGGCCTTCCGCCGGTGATGGGTCGCGGGGCGGCGTTCGTGATCTTTAGGGGGTGTCTGGTAGATGGCGCTCGGCTCGTGGCTCCCCGCATCCCGTCTGGCTGCGTTCTCGCCCCACCCCGCGAAATCGCTCCGCAAGCTCCACGATTTCGCAGGGACCCCGGGAGATTCCGGCGCACAAACCCAGTGCGCCATCCTCCTCGGCCTTGCCAGCCGGGCGCGGATGAACCACTCGCTGATCGAGCGACACTTACCAGACACCCCCTAGGAGGCACCGTGTTCGAAGCCGTGGAGGCGCTGCTGACCGAGCACGCCGACCTCGAGCGCCGCCTCGCCGACCCGGCGATCCACGCCGACCAGGCGACCGCCCGCAAGGTCGGCCGCCGCTACGCCGAACTGCAACGCGTGGTCGCCGCCTACGGCACTTGGCGGCAGCTGAACGACGACCTGGAAGCCGCGCGTGAGCTCGCCGGCGAGGACGCCGGGTTCGCCGAGGAGGCCGAACGCCTGGCCGCCCAGCATGCCGAGGCCGAGCAACGCTTGCGCCTGCTCCTCGTTCCGCGCGATCCCCTTGCGGACAAGAACGTCCTACTCGAGATCAAGGCCGGCGAGGGTGGAGCGGAGTCGGCGCTGTTCGCCGGTGACCTGCTGCGGATGTACGACCGGTACGCCGAACGGCGCGGCTGGCGTACGGAGACTCTCGACGTCGCGGAATCCGAGCTCGGCGGGGTCAAGAGCGTGACGCTCGCGGTCAAGGGCAAGGGCGGGGGAGCAACCGGCGGCGAACTCGACGAGACGCCGTACTCCCGGTTGCGGTTCGAAGGCGGCGTCCACCGGGTGCAGCGGGTGCCTGTTACCGAGTCGCAGGGCCGGATCCACACCTCCGCCGCCGGCGTGCTCGTGCTGGCCGAGGCGGAGGACATCGACGTCGACATCGCCGAGAAGGACCTCCGGGTCGACGTGTTCCGGTCCTCCGGGCCCGGTGGGCAGAGCGTCAACACCACCGACTCGGCCGTCCGCATCACCCACGTCCCCACCGGCATCGTCGTCTCCTGCCAGAACGAGAAAAGCCAACTGCAGAACAAGGAACAGGCCCTCCGCATCCTCCGCGCGCGGCTGCTCGCCATCGCGCAGGAGCAGGCGGATGCGGAGACGGCGGCGGCCCGGCGGAGCCAGGTGCGTACGGTCGACCGGTCCGAACGCGTGCGGACGTACAACTTCCCGCAGAACCGCATCACCGACCACCGGGTGGGGTTCACGGCCTACAACCTCGACCAGGTACTCGACGGCGAACTCGACCCGGTGATCGGTGCCCTCATCGAGGCCGACCAGTCCGAACGCCTTGCGGCATTGGAGAACCAGCCCGGATGAGCCCAGCGCGGGTGAGCACGGTACGCGAGTTGATCGACACCGCGGCGGAACAACTCACCGCCCACGGGGTCGCCTCGCCGCGCTTCGACGCCGAGGAACTGCTCGCCCATGTCCTTTGCGTGCCACGGGGTCGACTGGGCGTGTGCGGCGATGTGCCGCGGGACGCTCAGGACCGGTTCGCCCACCTGGTCGCCCGCCGGGCCGCCCGCGAACCGCTCCAACATCTCACCGGCAGGGCGCCGTTCCGCTATCTGGAGCTCGAGGTCGGGCGCGGTGTCTTCGTTCCCCGTCCCGAGACCGAGATGGTGGCCGGCTGGGCCATCGACGCGTTGAGGTCGATGCGGAAGGGCGAGCCGGCGGGCGCGCCGCTGGTGGTGGTCGACCTGTGTACCGGATCCGGGGCGATCGCCGCCTCGATCGCCGGCGAGATCACGGACGTACGCGTCTTCGCGGTCGAGATCGACGATGCCGCGCACGCATGGGCTGAGCGCAACCTCGCGGGTACCGGCGTGACGCTGGTCCATGGTGACGCGGCGTCGGCGTTCGGCGAGCTGGACGGCACGGTGGACCTTGTAGTCGCGAATCCGCCGTACATTCCGCTGGACGCGTACGACGGCGTCGAGCGGGAGGTGCGGGACCACGATCCCGCGCTGGCCCTGTGGTCAGGCGACGACGGGCTCGACGCGATCCGGATGGTGGAGCGGACGGCCAGGCGGTTGCTGTGCCCAGGTGGTCTGGTCGTGGTCGAACACGCCGATGTCCAGGGGGAGAGCGCTCCCGCGATCTTCGCCGCGACAGGTCACTGGTCCCGCGTCCGCGACCACACCGATCTCGCTACCCGCCCGCGCTTCACCACCGCCCACCACCTCTGACCGCTGGAACGGGCCTCTGGACGTCGCGTGGAGGTGGGCGCCCGGCGTCACCGTGCCTGGAGCTTGCGGCGCCAGCGGGCGACGAGATCGCGGAACCACGGCTCCCAGAAGTAGAGGTGCCGCACTGTCACCGAGCCCATGTGGCAGGTGCCGGTGACGGTGAGGCGGAGCTGTGCCGTGCTCGCGTACTCCGACGGTGTGTCCGTGCGGACGTGGGTGCTCCCGAAGCTGGTCTTCAGGTCGCTCGTGTCGACCTGGGTGCCAGGCGGGACGACGATGGTGACCGAGCCGGCGGATGCGTCGAGAGCGATCTCGACATCGGAGGACGTGAGCCGCGCCTGGGTGAGGTCGAGCATGGTCGAGCCAGCCTTGCCCTTGACCAAGACCTTGCGGGGAACGACCCACGTACCGCGCCGGGAGACCGACGAACCCACGGCGTGCAAGGTGATCTCGGCAGGACCAGTGAGGGCGGGCGCCGCGGACCCTCCGTCGAGGAGATCGGCGGTGAGCGGAGCGAGTTCGGCGAACGTCTTCGCGGTGTAGGCCGCCGACATCCGCTCCTCGAACTCGGCCAGGTCGAGGCGGCCGTCGGAGGCTGCGGCCCGCAGACGTTCGACCACGGCTTCGCGGTCGGAGTCACCGGCACGGTAGGCCGATCGGTCCGGCAGGTTGTCACTCACGCGCGTCAGCCTACTGGCGCCTCCGCCTGAGATCAGTGCGTACGCCTCGGCTGGTCGCTCACCACCCACCATCCTGCAGACTCATCGCCCATGACCCCGAGGATCACCCGCACGAACCCGCCCGCGCTCCACCGGCCGCCCGGCTACCACCACGTCACCGTTGTCGAATCGTCCCGGCTGGCGTTCCTGGCCGGGCAATGTCCGCTGGATGTGTCCGGCGCCGTTGTCGGCGGGAACGACCTGGACGCGCAGATCGACCAGGTTGTCGCCAACGCTGCCGTGGCGCTCGCTGCGGCTGGTGCCGCGCCAGAGGACGTCGTACGTTCGGTGATCTACGTCGTCAGCGACGACGAGGACCGACTGGCCGCGACCTGGCGGCGGTTCTGCGGGTCGGGCATCGCGGCGGCGTTCACGTCGGCGAGCACCCTGCTCGGCGTCGCCCGGCTCGGCTTCCCTGGTCAGCTGGTCGAGCTCGATCTCACCGCCGCACTCTGGACCACCGCGGCTGATCGGGCGTGACGGTTGCCCGTTTCGTCCGCAGTGGAACGACTTGGTTGCGCCAGACCGCGCCCACGGTGGGGATCGCGTCGGCCGCCCAGCCCGGCATGGCACGATGACAACTGTGAGCGAGCGCTATGCGTGCACGGACCGCGACGAACGCACCATCGGCCTGGAGATCGCCGCCAGTGCCATCCGGCGCGGCGACCTCGTGGTCCTGCCGACGGACACCGTCTACGGCATCGCGGCCGACGCCTTCGTCCCCGAGGCAGTCGCCGCCTTGTTATCTGCCAAGGGGCGCGAGCGGACCATGCCACCACCGGTCCTGGTCGGCTCGCTCGGTGCCCTCGACGGCATCGCCTCGGACATCCCGGAGCACGGTCGGCGTCTGGTGGAGGAGTTCTGGCCCGGCGCGCTCACCATCATCTGCCACCAGCAGCCCAGCCTCGTCTGGGACATCGGCGACACCGACGACACCGTGGCCGTCCGGATGCCTGACGACGAGATCGCTCTCGATCTGCTCAACAAGACCGGGCCGCTGGCGGTGAGCAGTGCCAACCTGTCCGGGTCGCCGGCACCAGTGACCTGCGAAGAGGCGCAGGACCAGCTCGGCGACAGTGTCGCGGTCTACCTCGATGCCGGGCTCACCAGGGGATCCGTACCGTCGACGATCCTCGACCTGACCAGCCCCACGCCGCGGATCCTGCGCTCCGGCGCGCTGTCGATCGAGCGGCTCCGCGCCGTCGTCCCCGACCTCGATCTGCATGTGACACGGTGAGACGGGCGGCGATGGGCCAGCATCTGCGCAGCGAGGAGCGACGGCGGTCATGACCACGTTCTCGATCATGTTCGTGTGCACCGGCAACATGTGCCGGTCGCCCATCGCCGAACGGCTGGCCGTCTCCGCGCTGAAGCAGCACCTCGACGCCGAAGCCGGCCGAGTGTTCGAGGTTTCCAGCGCCGGCACCGGCACCTTCGACGGCCGGGAGATGACGGCGGAAGCCGCGGCGGTCCTCATCGCTCACGGCGGGGATCCGGACGGGTTCCGGTCGACCGAGCTCACGGCGGAATTGATCGCCGCGGCTGACCTGATCCTCACCGCCACAAGGGCGCATCGCAGCGCGGTGGTCACCCTGGACCCGGGCGCGTTGCGTCGAAGCTTCACGTTGACCGAGTTCGCGCGTACGGCGGCTGTCCTCGCCGACCGGGTAGCCCAGCCGGTGGGGCCCTCCGGTGACCCTGTGGGGCCTTCCGGCGACGCGGTGCCCGGCGACGCGGTGCCCGGCGACGCGGTGGATGGCAACGCGGTGGGTGGCGCACCGATAGATGGCGACACCGTGGACGGCGAGGGCGACAGCCTCCCCGATGATCCGGTCGAACGCGCCCGCGCCGTGGTGGCACTGATCGCCCGACAGCGCGGCACGGTCCGCCCCGGCACTCCCGACGAGGACGACATTCCCGACCCGATCGGCCGACCGATGCCGGTGTACGAAGCAGCCGGCGCGACGATCGCCCGGGCCGTCACGTCCTCGGTGGCCGCCTTGGTGGGAAGCCGTGCGTGAGTACCTCCTGGTCCTGATCGTCACCGCGGCGACGACGTACCTCCTCGGCGGCATGGCCCGCCGGTTCGCCGCGAGGATCGGGGCGGTCAAGCCGATCAGCGACCGCGACGTCCACTCGCAGTTGATGCCGCGCCTTGGCGGCATCGCCGTCCTCGGCGGCGTGGCGGCCGGCTTCGTCGTGGCGACCCACCTGCCGTTCCTCGGCATGCTGCCGGAGATCAAGGGCGACGCGTGGGCCCTGCTGATCGCCGGGTTCGTGATCGCCGTCGTCGGTGGGGTGGACGACGTCGTCCCCCTCGACGCACTCACGAGGCTCGCCGGCCAGCTCGTGGCCGCCGGCATTCTCGTGGTCTACGGCGTGCAGCTGAACTGGCTGCCGCTTCCCGACGGGACGCTCCTGTCCCTGTCGCCGGCGCAGAGCGCGGTCATCTCCGCGCTCATCATCATGATGATGGCCAATGCGGTGAACTTCATGGACGGTCTCGATGGGCTGGCGGCCGGCGTGGTGTTCATGGGGGCGGCGGCGTTCTTCACCTATTCGTACCTGCTGAGTGTCGAACTCTCGCTCAACCGGGCCACCACCGCCACGCTGGTCACGGCCATCATGGCCGGCGCCTGTCTGGGGTTCCTTCCACACAATTTCTTCCCGGCCCGATTCTTCCTGGGTGACTCCGGGGCCTACCTGCTGGGCCTCCTCCTCGCCGCCTCGACGATCAGCCTGACCGGTTGGTTCGACCCGAGCGTGATGACGGAGACCGAGGGGCGGAGCCTGCTTCCGGCCCTGCTGCCGCTGGTGCTCCCGATGGCGGTGATGGCGTTGCCCTTCATCGACCTGTTGCTCGCGGTGATCCGGCGGACGAAGGCGGGGAGGTCGCCGTTCGACGCGGACCAGAAGCACCTCCATCATCGGCTCTACCTCGAGCTCGGCCACTCGCACCCGGGCGCCGTCCTCGTGATGTACCTCTGGGCGGGCCTGCTGGCGTTCGGCGTCGTCGTGATCGGGCTGTGGGCGACCTGGTTGACTGCGTC
>JBOHED010000495.1:0-2386 GCA_050700915.1 Actinopolymorphaceae bacterium
ACGCCGAACGTAACGTCACGCGGTGGTCGAGGTGGCGACCCGTGAGCGTGCCGGACGCACGCAGGCCCGCCACGTCACCCGTGTAGCAGACATGGCCGCCGTCCGGACCCGCGCCAGGGCCGAGATCCACCACATGGTCGGCGATCTCGATGGTCTCCGGCTTGTGCTCCACCACGAGCACCGTGTTCCCCTTGTCCCGCAACCGAAGCAGCAGGTCGTTCATGCGCCGGATGTCGTGCGGGTGCAACCCCACGGTCGGCTCGTCGAACACGTACGTCACGTCCGTGAGGCTGGAACCCAAGTGCCGCACCATCTTCACCCGCTGCGCCTCACCGCCGGAGAGGGTGCCCGACTCGCGGTCCAGACTGAGGTAGCCGAGACCGATCTCGACCAGCGAGTCGAGGGTCTCGCGCAGTGTGGCCATCAGCGGGCCTACCGACTCGTCCGCGATGCTCCGGACGAACTCCGCCAGGTCGCTGATCTGCATCGCGGAGCACTCCGCGATGTTGCGCCCGTTGATCTTCGCCGACAGCGCCGCCGGGTTGAGCCGGGCGCCCTGGCATGCGCCGCAGGTGCCGAACGTGGCAATCCGGTCGACGAACGCCCGCATGTGGGCCTGCATCGATTCGCGTTCCTTGGAGAGGAAGAGCCGCTGCACCTTGACGACGAGGCCTTCGTACGTGGTGTTGAAGGTGCCGTTGTTGATCTTGGTGGCGGGTTTGTGGAGGAAGTCCTCCCACTGCCCTGGGGTGTAGTCCTTCAGCTTGACGTCGGGATCGACGAAGCCGGCGTGGGCGAGGGTCTGCCAGTACCACGAGCCGACCTGGAAGTTGGGCGCGGTGATCGCGCCCTCGTTGAGGGTGCGTTCGACGTCGACGAGTTCGTTGATGTCGATCGCGGACACCCGGCCGATGCCTTCGCACTCGGGGCACATGCCCTCGGGGAGATTGAAGCTGAACGCACCAGAGGTGCCGACATGCGGATCGCCCAGCCGGCTGAAGATGATCCGCAGCATCGTGTGGGCGTCGGTCGCCGTGCCGACCGTCGAACGCGAGTTGGCGCCCATGCGTTCCTGGTCGACGACGATCGCGGCGCTCAGGTTGTGCAACGCGTCGACATCGGGACGGCCGACGTTCGGCATGAACGACTGGACGAACGCCGTGTAGGTCTCGTTGATCAACCGCTGCGACTCCGCGGCGATGGTGCCGAAGACCAGGGAGGACTTCCCGGACCCGGAGACGCCGGTGAAGACGCTGAGCCGGCGCTTGGGGATGTCGAGGGAGATCTCGGCCAGGTTGTTCTCCCGGGCGCCGCGGACCTCGATCACGTCGTGGCTGTCCGCGGCATCGCGCCGCTCGGCCGTCACCGGGCGCGCCTGTCGTAGGGCATGGATGCACACATCACCGCTGTCCTCCTTGTCAACGGACGCCTCACGAGTCGGCCCGCGAGACGTCCCATTCCGAACGAAGGCTCTTCCATTCCGATCGAAGAATGGCCATCTTCACCTCGTCGTGCCAGGCTCCGCTGCGGTAGTGCGCGGACCGGCGCCGACCTTCCTCCACGAACCCGACCTTGCGGTAGACGGCGATGGCACGGACGTTGAAGTCGAACACGTTGAGTTCGACCCGGTGCAGGTTGAGCTGGGCGAAGCCGTAGTGGACGAGGGTGCGGACGGCGTCGGAGCCGTAACCGCGGCCCAGGTGCTCCGGCCCGAGGAAGATTCCCAATGTCGCGCACCGGTCCTTGGGGGCGATGCCGAACAGCCCGGCCTGCCCGACCAGCTCACCCGAGTCCTTGGTCACGATGCAGAACCCGCAGTCCATGCCCTCGTTGGCACCCCGGGAGCGGAACATCTCGGCGACCACGCTCGCCGGGCGCGGGTGCGGCGGGCCGGCGACCTGGTAAGGCGTGATCCGCGGATCAGCCCACCAGGCGGACAGCAGCGGCAGGTCGTCTTCGTGGAGCTCGCGCAGGCGTACGCAGCTGCCGGTGAGCGCGTCGAGGTCGACGGGCCGGTCCTGGTCGTCGGGCGCACGGTCTGACATGACGACGTGGCGGCAGCCACCGACAGTTCACTGATCGGGCCCTTTCAGGCGGTTTGTCGGTGATCAGCGGCATGACGAGGACCGTGTATGGCGTTCTGCCAGATTGGTCCTGGCATGTGGAGTGCATCGACCGTGAAGGCCTACGCGAGCGTTCAAGCGCGATTTCGGATACTCCGGCAACATGAAGACGACAGTCGACCTTCCTGAACCTCTCCTCCGTGAGGCACAGGCGGTTACCGGGACGCAGGGGCGCCGCTAGCTGCCCAGCACGGTCCGACGTTTCCGGGCCCAGGCCAGCGAGTCCAGCACGCCGTCCTTCTCGGTCCTCGTCGCGGTCCAAC
>JBOHED010000496.1:0-5460 GCA_050700915.1 Actinopolymorphaceae bacterium
TCGTCGTACTTCGTCTTCTTGTCGAACCGCATCGGCTGCGGCGCCAACCCCACCGTCTGGTTGCCCCGCGGATCGAACCTGGCCTCGTTCTGGCTCTGACTGCCGTTGACCACCAGACTCCGGTTCAACCGCCGGTCGTAACGGTGGTTGTCGGCGTCCCCGTTACCGCGCTGGCTGTAGATCAGGACGTTGTCGTGATAGCCGTCCCAGACCACCACGCCATCAGCGTCGGTGGTCGTCGCTTCCTGCCTGTCGCCGTTCCACCCAAACCGCGTCTGGTCGCCCTGCGCATCCCACTGCCGCAGCACCCGCCCTCGCGGACCGTACTCATTGTGGACCGCCACCACGGCCTCGTCGGCCTTGTCCCGCTCACGGGTCTTCGGCTCCAGCACCTCGGTCAACAGTCCGCCCGCGGAGTACGTGTAGCGCCACACGTGGCCCCGTGGGTCCTCCACCGCGACCAGCCGCGACCCTTCGTCGTAGAAGAACTCGACATTGCGGCCGTCCGGCAAACTGACCTTGCGGATCAGTTCGTCCTCGACCCGGACCTGCGCGACCCGCCCCGAGGCGTCGGTGATCTCCACCCCGTCCTCGGTGTACGCGAGCCGCACCCCAACCCGGCGGGCATTGAGCACCGACGCCAACCGCCCCTGCCCGTCGAAGCCATAGCTGATCTGCTCCGGCGTGACGAGTGTCCAACCGTCACCGGTCTTGCGCAGCGTCGAACGAAGACCAGGCGGCGCCACATAGCGACCGTCGACCCGCCGGAACAGCGCCTCCGCGCCGTCATCCGCCCGCACCAACGCGCCACGATCCGACGCCGTGACCCGCATGTCGTACGACCACGCCCACCCGGGTCCGAACGAACCAGCCGCCGGGTTCGCCGACGAATACACCCGCCTGGAGACGAAAGGCACCCCGAACGACGCCATGCCCAAGTCCTGCTCCACCCGACTGAACGCACCCGTCGCGGTGTTCACACCCACACCACGCACCGCCTGCCCGGCCGCAGACATGCCCAACGCATTCCCGCAGCTGCAGCCCGCCGCCTGCTTCGCAGAAATCGCCGGCGGCAGAATCGTCTTGCGCGGCTTGGCCCGTTGCGACGGCGCCGACTCCGCCGACATGTCGGAGAACAGCGCGGTGACGATGACGAAGTAGCGCCTCGCCGGGTCCAGGTCCCACCCGTCAGCGGCACCGAACGACCGGCAGTACTCCCGCAGCGCAACGCAGCGCGACCGCGCCAGATCGTCCCGGGTCAGCGACGTCGACGCCTGCTCCGTCCGCGACTCCGCGTCGTACACCGTCACCCGCCACGCCCGCCACGGCCGGTCCTCGTCGACGTCGAAGTACGCCAACAGCGAGGTGTCACCCAGCACATAACCCGGCCGCAGCAACAACCTCGTGAACACCGGGTCCGGACCCGGGGCGTCGGTGGGCCCCACACCTCCACCAGGAGTGGTCAGCCCCAGCCACTCCTGCGCAGACAACCGGCTCGGCCCACCATCCGCGGAAACCCCGCGCGGCACCACCGGCGGGCGGCTACCCCGCGAGACCGCCCTGTCCGGCCGCACCGACACCGGCGCCGGCCGATCCACCGGACCCGCACCAGCCAGCGCCTGCGGAACCACCGCGGCCTCCGCCGCCTCGGGCATTGGCACCGGCTCCAGGAACGACGCGACCAGCGCCAGAACGCAGATCACGACCAGCCAACGCACATAGTCGACCCAGCGAGAGACGTTCCTGGTCACCTGTGCGACCCCCCGTACCGGTTATTTGCCGCATATCGGGCTAAGAGAACTGGAGATCTTTCTTACTCGAAACCTGGCCGCCACGCAATCCCGGTGTCCCTCGACGGGGGACGCGCCGTCGGGTGGAGCGCACGCCACTGGTCGACATTCAGGCGGTACAACACGTGGGGGCGCAGCGGGTGGCCGGGCGGAACGCGCGGGTGGTCGAAGTCATCCGCCGGATCGTGCGACATGCCAAGTCGGCGCATGACGGCCTGCGAGCGCGAGTTCGATACTGCCGTCATCGACACGATCTCGGTGAGGCCGACCTTGGCGAACGCGTACGCCGCAGCCGCCTTCGCCGCCTCGGTCCCATAGCCGTGGCCCCAAGCACTGCGGGCGAATCGGTACGCGATCTCGAACGCAGGCGTGAAGTGGGCGTCGAAGGTCTGGTAGAGCAGGCCGGCGCAGCCGATGAACTCACCTGTCTCCGCCAACTCCACAGCCCACATGCCGTGCCCGCGCTCAGCGAACCCGGTCTCGATGACGTCGACGAACCCATCGCTCTGCTCGCGGGTCATCGTTGCCACGAAGAACTCCATCACCACCGGGTCGGCATTCAGCGCCGCGAACGGCTCACGGTCACCGGTCCGCCACCGACGAAGGACGAGACGTTCGGTGGTCAACACTGGACGGTTCCTCCCGCGTGCGTTTCCAATGAGACGTCGGTTCAGCGGGTGGGCTGGAGCTGGTCGTCCAGTTCGTCGTACGGCCCGTCCTGCGAGTCGTCCGCCGCACTGTCTGCGCGGCGCGGCATGCGTAGTGCGGTCGCGACAACGACGATCGAGATGACGGCGCCGACCAGGAACGCGAGCCGCATCCCGTCGAGTTGGGCGGCGCCGTCGGTGACTCCGTTGGCGATCAGTTGGTCCGCACGAATGGTCATCACAGTGACTGCCAGCGCGGTGCCGAACGCCGCGGCGACCTGCTGCAGGGTGGCGACGATCGAGCTGCCGTGGGAGTAGAGGTGCGGCGGCAGTGCGCCCAGCCCAATCGTGAACACCGGCGTGAAGACCGCGGCCAGCGACAGCATCAGCAGTATGTGCAGCCCGAGCACCTGCCAGTACGGAATCGTCATGGACACCTGGGTGAACCCGGCGAGCGCGGCCACGATCCCGAGGGAGCCGGGGATCACCAGCACCCGCCCACCGAACCGGTCGAACAACCGCCCGACGACCGGGCCGAGCAGACCCATGGCAATGCCTCCGGGCATCACCAGCAGGCCCGTCCGCAGCGGATCCAGACCGCGGAGGTTCTGCAGGAACAGCGGCAGCAGGATCATCGAGCCAAGCATCGCCATGAACGCCACCGACATCAGGACCAGCGCCTTGGTGTAGATCGCGTGTCGCAGCGTACGCAGGTCCATCAGGGGCGAGCCGGTGCGCTGGAGACGGATCTGTCGCACCACGAACACCACGATCGCGGCCAGCCCGACCCCGACGACCATCGCCGACCGGCCGGCCCCGCCCTCGGCGAACTGGGTGAGTCCGTAGACCAGCCCACCGAAGCCGATGGCTGCCATCATCACGCTGAGCCAGTCGATGGTGCTGAAATGCGGCTCGCCGACATTCTCGAGGCGCTGCAGACCGAACCAGGTCACCGCACCCGCGATCGGCAACACCAGCAGGAAGAGCATGCGCCAGGAGCCGTGCTGCAGGACGAAGCCCGAGACCGTCGGGCCGAGCGCAGGGGCCACCGAGATCGCCATGGTCACGTTGCCCATCACCCGGCCCCGGTCGCGCTCGGGCACCACGGTCATCAGGGTCGTCATCAGCAGCGGCATCATCACCGCTGTGCCGACGGCCTGGGTGATGCGGCCGAGGAGCAGCACCTCGAAGACCGGCGCGGCCGCGGCCAGCGCCGTGCCGGCGAGGAAGACGCCCATCGCCGTGGCGTAGGCGCTGCGGGTGGAGACCCGCTGGAGGAACCAGCCGGTGACCGGGATCACCGCGGCCATGGTCAACATGAACCCTGTGGAGACCCACTGCGCCGCCTGCTCGGTGACGCGCAGGTCGGCCATCAGCCGCGGGATCGCGTTGAGCATGATGGTCTCGTTCAAAATCACCACGAACGTCGACAGCATCAGCAGCCGGATCACCACAGGAGTGCGGCCACGCGCGTCTGCGGTGTCCGTCCGGACGCGGGCGGGCGGGTCGGCAGGCATGGGTCCTCGCACGGGGTCGGTATCGGTATCGCAGCCGGCATCCCGGCTGAGGGCCTCATAGGTCGCGGTCATGCTGGTTCAGACCGGCACACCGCCGACAACTCATCGATGCCGACATACATTCCTGAAACCGAACGATGGGCCGGGTCAACAATTCCGGTGGAATGACCTGTGGGGCAGCCGTTCCGGCAGATTGCCCGAAATGCACCGATCGTTGCGTACGCCATCCGCTTGCTGCCCAAGCACGCACGGCCCCCTTCGACGGACCGACCTGGGAGAAATGGTGGGTGCCGATGTCGGTCTACCCCACCACTTCTCCCTGTTGATCATGAGCCCTTGATGATCCGGTGGCTGCTGCCCGCGAACGATTCTCACCCGTCGCGGGGGACGCTGTTGGGCGTCGACGGCCTCGATGATGGGGCGATGCGACTGGTGTGCCCGACGTGCCTCGGCGTCGGTCATATCGCGGAGGAGCAGCACACCGAAAGCGTGTATGGCGGACGAATTGGCTGGATGGTCGTGTACGCGATCTGCAGGACCTGCGACGGGCTTTCCTGGCTGTACGACTTCTGACTCGTTGGCTCGGTGGCTCCGTGTCTCGGTGACAAGGCGCCGACGCGGGAGCCGCCGGTAGGCTCTCGGCGAGCCGCCACCCCGCCACCCTGCCACCGGTCATCGAGGAGTCTGCGTGACATCCATCGCACCGAACGTGTCGCTTACCCGCACCGAACCTGTCGTCGCTGCGCACCGCGGTGCGAGCCGGTTGGCGCCGGAGAACACCATGAACTCCTTCGAGACCGCGTTGTCCAAAGGTGCTACCGCGCTCGAGCTGGACGTGCACCTGACCAGCGACGATCAGCTGGTCGTCATTCACGACTCGCACCTCGACCGGACGACGAGTGGCACAGGGGCGGTCCGATCGCGGAAGGCTGAAGAGGTACGCACGCTGGACGCCGGCTCGTGGTACGGCGCCGATTTCGCAGCCGCCCGGGTGCCGACCCTCCACGAGGTGCTCGACCTCACCCAGGGCCGGGCGCGGCTGAACATCGAGCTGAAGGCGAGCTCCGCCGGTCAGGTCGCCGAGCGGGTGATCGAGACGGTGTGCCAGCACGGTGCGACAGAGCGGGTCGTCATGATGAGCTTCGGCCTGGACTCGGTGCTGGCGGCCCGGCGGCACCTGACCTCGCCGCGCTGGCACGACGAGGCTGCCGCGATCGTCGTACTCCCCATCGTCACCCAGCCCCTGGCCGATCCGCTGGCCTTCGTACAGGCGACTGATATGGACGGTCTGAACTACCCGCCGCAGCTGTGGAACGCCGACCTCATCCAGATCTTCCGCGAAAGTGACCTGATCGTCCACGGCGGCCTCATCAACGACCCGCAGACGATGCGGGAGTTCTTCGACCGCGGCGGGCACATGGCAGACACCGACGAACCCGAGCTGTTCGGATCCTCGCGGTGACAACCACCACCGCGGCAACCGCCGTAAGACACCACCGAGCCATG
>JBOHED010000497.1:0-3241 GCA_050700915.1 Actinopolymorphaceae bacterium
ACGCCGCGCCCGCCCGGGAACGGAATCGGCTCAGGGGTGCGCGGGCAGGAGGGTCTTGGCGTACAACACGGTCGCGTCCTGGTCGCGCAGCCGGACCGTCAACTCACCACTATCGCCCGCGATCGACACCTCACCGAAGTGCTGGAACCCGTCCAGCGGCGAGGCGTTCGCCACCGGTGGCGCGTGGACGAACACGGCCTCCGGCCCGAACGTCGGATCCAGCGCGTTCGGCCCGAAGCCGCCTGCGTTCACCGGTCCCGACACGAACTCCCAGAACGGATCGAAGTCGGTGAAGCTCGCCCGCTCCGGCGAGTACGCATGAGCCGCCGTGTAGTGCACGTCCGCCGTGAGCCAGACGACGTTCCGGACGCGGTGCCGGCGCAGCGTCGACAGCAGGCCGGCGAACTCCAGTTCCCGCCCGCGCGGGCGCCCCGGATCCCCTGCGCCACTCCCTCGATCGCCGTCTCGCCGTCCGGCACGACCAGGCCGAGCGGCAGGTCGTTCGCGATCACCTTCCAGGTCGCGCGGGAGGCGAGCAGTTCCCTGGTCAGCCAGGCCTGCTGCCGCCGGCCGAGCGCACCACCGTCCGGCACGGTCTCGAGCCCGTCACCGTTGGCGTCCTTGTGCGTACGCATGTCGAGGACGAACACGTCGAGCAGCGGGCCGTATGCAATCTTCCGGTAGACCCGGCCGTCCGGGTCGCTGCGTACCTGCCGGATCGGCATCCATTCGAAGAACGCCTGTCGCGCCCGAGCGGCCAGCACGTCGACCCGTTTCTCGGAGTAGCGCGTGTCGTCGAGGATCTCGACCGGGCACCAGTTGTTGGTGACCTCGTGGTCGTCCCACTGGGCGAGCTGCGGGACGTCGGCAGCGAAGGCGCGTACGTGCTCGTCGAGCAGGTTGTACGCCCACTGTCCGCGGTACTCGGCGAGCGTCTCCGCGACCTTGCTCTTCTCCTCGGTCGTGATGTTGCGCCAGGTCCGGCCGTCGGGCAGCGTGACGGTCTCGGTGAGGATGCCGTCGGCATAGACCGTGTCGCCGGAGTTGAGGTAGAAGCCCGGCCGCAGCGTCCGCATTGCCTCGAAGATCTGCATCCCACCGAGGTCGGGATTGATGCCCCAGCCCTGCCCCACCATGTCGCCCGACCAGAGGAACGACACGTCCGTACGTCTGGATCGAGGTGCGGTGACCAGGCGGCCGGCGAGCGGTTCGCCGCCCACGCCGTGACGGTCCGGACCCTCGAGAGTCACGCGGTAGAAGAGTTCCCGGCCCGCCGGAAGCCCGCGCAGGTCGAGTTTCCCGGTGAAGTTCGTCGCCTCCGTGAGCACCGGACCGGGGACGGTGGTCACGTGGGCGAAGTCCGCGGTTCGGCTGACGTCGACCAGCATCCGCGCCACCTGGTCCGCCCGTGCCCAGACGACCGCGCTGTCCGCGGTCGGGTCACCTGTCGCGACGCCGTGGGTCAGCGACGGTCGGCCGCTACGAACGACGGCTGGCGCTCCTGAGGTCGCCCGCCACGCGCGCTGCGACGGCCCGGCCGCGAGCGCGGGGACCCCGCTGATCCCAGTGGCAAGACCAGTGGCAAGACCAGTGGCAAGACCTGTGGCGAGTCCGGTGCCGAGGAGTGCGCGTCGGGTGAGGTGGCGTGAGCGGCGTCGAGACATGACGGCATGTCTAGGGGAGATCCGTGAGCGGCATTCCAACGACGTACGTCCGGCGAATGACCAGCATCTGACGGGGCGGATTCAGGATGTTCGCGGACTCGCACCGATATGTCCCCAATGGCGGGATTGCTGACCGAAACAGGCCCCATACGTACGGTGATTGAGGACAGACGTCACGACAAGCTATCTCGTCACATGTCATCATGCGTTCCTTGGCGTGCGTTCCGATTCTGCAGGAGGTGGCCGCCGTGCGTCGTCAACGAAGTGTGTGGGGGGCAATGCTGGGAGCCCTGGTTCTCGCCCTCTGGCAGGGCCAGCCAGCGGTCGCGGCGACTGGCCCGGACGACGGGGCCGGCGAGCACTGCGTCATCGCACTGGATGCCAACCCGGTTGCCGACGCCGAGGCTGGACCAGGATCGGCGAGCGCACCGACGTGCTTCGACACCTTCGCCGAGGCGATCGACTTCGCGACCGTCGGCCGGGTGGCGCTCGAGCCGCAGGCGACCACGGTCAGCGAGAAGCTACTCAGGTCTGCCGGTGCGATCTCGTCGGACGTGAGCCAGGTGGCCAGGCCCCTGCTCGGCGTCGAGTACCAGTACGGCAGCTACGGCGGCAGTTCGCTCGTGCTCTACGGATCCAGCGGGACCGGGTGTTACTCAGGCGACTGGTACGGCTTCCCGAGCCTGGCCGACCTGGGATTCAACAACCGGGTCTCCTCGGCCAAGATGTACTCCAACTGCCTCGGAAAGCATCACGACGGCTCAAGTTACAACGGCGACTACACCTATTGTGACGCCAACTGCCCGTCCATGGGGACGATGAACAACCGTACGTCGTCGATCAAGTTCATCTGACGGCTCTGTCCGGCGTACCCGCTGAGTGTGGTCCCCATGGCCGCGCTGCCGCCCGGGGGCAGCGCGGCCATCCCTGCGCTGGATTCACCTCGTGGTCTGGGGAAGACCGAGGCGTTCGCAGGTGGAGGGGGAACCTGGGAACACCCCGGCAACGCCCTCATCGAGGGTGCAGGCCACGAGATCGGGGACCTGGTACCTGGCCGTCGAGTCCTCCGGCACCTCACGGGCACCGTCGGCACTGATCTGGCCGTCTTGCCAGGCTTGTGCACACGCCTCCGCCGGATCGCCGATGGGGACGGTGCCGCTGTCGGATTCCTTCGCGCCGGCCGGCATGTTGCGGCCGACCGCGACCCTGATTCCGGGCACGTTGTCAGAATCCAGGTCTGGTTGCGAGTAGCAGAGGACGCTGGCCCTGTCCTCGGCGGGCATGAAGGCGACGTAGGCCGTGGCGGCCCCGCCGGCGAGGACCAGCGCGAGGGCGCCGCCACCGACGACAACACCCTGCCAGGAGCGCCGCCACCACGGGCGGGTCCCGCGCACCTCCGCCTCGAGCACCTCCCTGAGGGCGTCACGGCGTCCGCGCACCATCGCGCGGGGCGGTGGAATCCGGTCGATGTCGGTCATGTCATTAGTCCCCGTTCACCGCATTTGGCCGACGGATGGGCCGGCAGAACCCGCGCCGGGCGCGGGGTGGGCGCGGGACCCCCCGTATGTCCCGCGTCC
>JBOHED010000498.1:0-5752 GCA_050700915.1 Actinopolymorphaceae bacterium
CCGCGCGGGTGGCGGCGGTGTCGAGGGTGAGGCCCTCCGCCCACTGGTAGTCGCGGCCCGCGATGTAGCCGAAGATTGCCCGACTCAGCGCCGCCTCGGCCGCGGGGAACCAGTTTGCGTCGAGTTCTGTACGTACGGCGGGGTCCGCGAGCCGGCGCAGCGTCTCCTCGACGCCACCGGCCTGTACCTGGGGAGGGAGCGCTTTCATGGCGAGGATCGTGTTGCCGTAGAGGTGCGGGTAGGCGTCGAAGGTCACGTCGACCCCGGCCGACTGCGCGTCCGCGAGGTGCTCGAGCAACGGTTCGGCGTGGCCGCGGTAGTGGGACACGTGGACCGGTCCGCCGGTCGCCTGGCCGAGGGCCCGCGCCTCCACCATGCCGGGTGCGCGCCCGCCGTCGTAGCTGCGGAGGTGGCTGACATAGGGCGCCGCGACGCTGGCCGCCGGCCGGCACAGGGCGGTCAGCTCGTCGAGGTCGGCGAAGACGCCGGGCACGTACTCCAGCCCGGTCGAGACACCGACGGCACCCTCGTCGAGTCCCTGCTCCACGAGGCGCAGCATGTCCGCGAGCTTGTCCCCCGCCGGACGGTCCTCCGCTCCGAGCACCTCGTGGCGGACGGTGCCGAGGGGTACGAGATAGGCGACGTTGAGGGGCGTACGACGGTCGTAGTAGTCCAGCAATCCGGCGACCGTGCACCCCGCAGCGAGCTCCGCCGGGGCAGTCCCGTCGACCGCCGCGAAGTACCGCGCCACATAGTCGACCGTGCCGCTCGACGCCGGCGCGAACGAGAGCCCGTCCTGTCCGAGCACCACGGAGGTCACGCCCTGGCGCAGCATGGCCTCCTGGACCTCGGCACGACCGAGGACGGCGTCGGCGTGGACGTGGGTGTCGACGAACCCGGGCATCAGGAACCGCGCGTGGGCGTCGATCACCGTGCCCGCGCTCGACCCAACGAGGTCACCGATCGCGGCGACGACACCGTCTCGTAGTCCGACGTCCGCCGCGTACGGGGGCCCGCCCGTGCCGTCGACGATCGTCCCGCCGGTCAGCAGGATGTCGTACTCACTCACGCGCCTATTGGCTCGCTCGCTCCGCCCGCTCACTCGAACACCTCATGCAGAAAGCCGGTATGGCCGGCGAGGACGCCGCCGTCGACGCGGAGCACGGTACCGGTGACCCAGGCCGCGTCCGCCGAGGCGAGGAACGCGACAGCGGCCGCGATGTCGGCAGGCTCACCGATCCGGCCGAGTGGGTAGAGCGAGTTCATCCGGTCCAGGACGCCGGGGCTCTTGGCGAGCCGGCGTTCCCAGATCCGGGTCCGTACGGTCCCCGGAGCGACGAGGTTGAACCGGACCCCACGGCGGGCGTACCGCATCGCGAGGTTCTGCGTGAGGCTGACCAGCCCCGCCTTCGCCGCGGAGTACGCCTCGTTACCGAACGCGGCCAGTGCGTTGATCGACCCGATCGACACCACTGCCGCCTCACGGCCGGGTGCGGCCAACAGATGCGGGAGGGCCGCCCGGATGCAGCGGACCGCGCCGTTCAGTGTGGGATCGACCTGCCGCTGCCACTCCTCGTCACCCAGCTCCTCGAACTCGGTGTCCGTGGCGACGCCGACGTTGTTCACGAGGACGTCGAGCCGACCGAACCGAGCGACGGTGGCGGTCATCGCCGCGGCCACCTGGTCGGGCTGGGTGACGTCGCAGGCGAGGGCGAGGGCCGTGGATCCCTTCGCGGCAAGTGCTGAGGCGACCTCCTCGGCGGCGTCGGCCTCGATATCGGTGACCACGACCGCCGCCCCTTCGCTGGCGAGGCGCAGGGCGGCGGCCCGGCCGATGCCGTGCGCCGCGCCGGTGATGAACGCCACCCGGTCCTCGAACCGACGCATCCGTCCCCTTCCGCTTCGCCTACCTTTCGGAGGCTAGCGGACCGACGGCATCCCGTGTCGGGTCGGCCTCGACGCCTAAGGGTCCATCGCGTCGTCGGCGGTGGTCTGGTGCGGCACCTGCTCGGGCTCCACGACGCCGAGCCGGCCCGCCTGGTAGTCCTCGAACGCCTGCAGGATCTCGGCCTTGGTGTTCATCACGAACGGCCCGTATCGGGCGATCGGCTCCCGGATCGGCAGGGCGCCGATGAGGAGCACCTCCCAGCCGGTCCGCCCGTGGTAGTCCTGCCGGTCCGCGGCCCGGATGGCCAACGCCTCGCCCGGGCCGAAGACGGCGAGCTGTCCTTCCTCGAGCGGACGGCCTTCGGTGCCGACTGTGCCCCGCCCCGCCAGGACGTACGCCAGGGCGTTGAAGTCGGCGGGCCACGGCACCGCCAGCTCCGACCCTGGGGTCAACGTGGCGTGGACATAGCTGATCGGCGTCCACGTCGCGCCCGGACCCGTGTGGCCACCGAGGTCGCCGGCGATCACGCGGATCAGGGTGCCGCCGTCGGGGCTGGACAGCAACGTGACGTCCTGCGCGCCGATGTCCTGGTAGCGCGGCGGCGTCCACTTCCGCGATCTGGGCAGGTTGACCCACAGCTGCACCCCGTGGAAGAGCCCGCCACGGGTGACGAACTCCTGCGGCGGCAGCTCGGAGTGCAGGATCCCGCTTCCCGCGGTCATCCACTGGGTCGCGCCCTCGGTGAGAAGGCCGCCGCCTCCGGTGGAGTCCTGGTGCTCGAACGTGCCGTCGAGCATGTACGTCACGGTCTCGAAGCCACGGTGCGGGTGCCACGGCGCTCCCTTGGCTTCGCCCGGCCCGTACTCCACGGCTCCCATGTGGTCGAGCAGCAGGAACGGATCCGCCAGCGACAGGTCCATGCCCGGGAACGGCCGGCGTACGACGAATCCCTCACCCTCCACCTGGCGGTGGGCGGTGACGACCTTGTGGACCCCCCGGACGCGGGCCGCTGCTGGCGGCTTGGACAGGCGCGGAAGGGTCAGGGTGTCGGCGGTGACGGCAGGCATGACCAGGCTCCTCACCTTCGGACGGCGATGCGCATTGTGCAGCCTCCCCGGCGGTCCCGCTATTCCGCGCCGCGACCGCCGGTAGTCTTGCCGGACAGAATGTGTGCTGACCAGCGGCAGGACGGCGCAGCCCCACCGTCCGAGGCGACGCTCCAGTGGGTGCGCGAGGTCGTGGGACCCGGGAGCATCGTCGCGTCCGTACGCCTGATGAGCGTCGACTCGACGACCCTCCACGCCCTGGACGTGATGGGGGCGACCGGCCTTGTCCACCAGCTGACGCTTCGGCGCTTCCACCGCATCGATCGGCTCCGCAGCGACCCGTGGTACCTCCCGGCCAACGAGGCGACCGTCCTGGGGCTTCTGGGCAGCACCGACGTCCCGGCGCCCCGACTTCTCGCCGCGGACACCGGACCGACGATGTGCGACGTACCCACCCTGTTGACCACCCGCCTGCCCGGCGTACCGCCCCAGTCGTCGGACGATCCGGTGGTGCTCACCGGTCTCGCGGAGACCCTCACGGCCATCCACCGCGTCGACCTGCCGGTCGTGAAGGCGCTGCCTCCGTACCGTCCTTACTACGATCCGCAGCTCGACGGACACCGCAGGCCACCGGTGTGGTCGCGGGACCACCAGCTCTGGGACCGGGTCTTCGGTGTCCTGGCAGTCGGCCCGCCGAGCGCGGCGATGGGCTTCATCCACCGCGACTACCACCCGGGCCAGAGCCTGTGGGACGGCGAGCGGCTGGTGGGCGTCGTCGACTGGACGACCGGCTGCCTCGGCCCGCGTGGCATCGACCTGGCGCGGATGCGACTGAACCTCGCCGGCCGCTACGGCGCGGAGGTGGCCGACCGGTTCCTGGCGAGCTACCACGCGGCCGGGGGCTTTGACGGGCACCATCCGTACTGGGACCTGCTCGACGCGGCCGACGGGATCCTCAACCTGCCCGAACCCACGACTCCCGAGATCCGGCTGAAGTACGCCCGCTTCGAGGAGTGGGTGGAGCGCACCGTCTCCTACCTGTGAGCTGCTCGTGACCTGCCGGGCCGGGCCGACGGTGGAGGGACGACCGGCCCGATGTCGCCGTCGGGCGCTTCGTCCAGGTCGACGACGACCGGGGCATGGTCGCTCGGCCCGGAGCCCTTGCGTGCCTGCCGGTCGACCCAGGCGGCCTGGACGCGGACGGCCACCGAGTCCGTGGCGAGCACCAGGTCGATGCGCATCCCGAGGTCCTGGTGGAACATCCCCGCCCGGTAGTCCCAGTACGTGAACACCCGCTCGGTCGGCCAGCGCTCCCGTACGACGTCACGCAGACCGATCGCCTGCAGGTCCGCCAACGCCGCCCGCTCGGGTGGCGTGACGTGGGTCTGTCCGACGTACGCCTGCGGGTCGAACACGTCGGCGTCGGTCGGGGCGATGTTCATGTCGCCGCAGACCACGGTGGCGGCCCGGTCGGCGGCAGAGTCGGCGGCGAGGCCCGCACGTACCTGTTCACGGAGCGCGGCCAGCCAGCTGAGCTTGTAGTGGTAGTGGTCGGAGTCGGGTTCGCGACCGTTGGGCACGTAGACCGAGTGCACCCGGACGCCGGCGCAGGTCGCCGCCACCGCCCGCGCCTCCGGGTTCGGAAAGCCTGGCCCGTCCGGGATGCCCACCTCGACGTCCTCGAGCCCGACCCGGGACAGGATCGCCACGCCGTTCCACCGACCCTCGCCGTGGAGCGCGACCTCGTACCCGCGGTCGGCGAGATCCTTGCCGAGGACCTCGGTGAACGCCTCGTCGGCGAGCTTGGTCTCCTGCAGGCAGCAGACGTCCGGCCTTCGCTCGTCGAGCCACGGGAGGAGGCGGGGTAGGCGTTGCTTCGCCGAGTTGACGTTCCATGTCGTGATCCGCACCGGTCCACCGTAGTCGCGCTGCACCGGTGCGGTTTGCCCACGGCCGCGTGGCGGCGTTTCGTCAGGTGCCGGACTCCTTCACGTAGCCGGCCAGCAGCTCGACGACCTTCACGCTGGCGGACTCGGCGCCGAGGCCGAGCTCGGACAACACCTGCGCCGCGAGCCCCTGCGGCTCACGGTAGAGACCGAGGAGCATGTGCTCGGTGCCGATGTAGTTGTGCCCCCACTCGATCGCCTGCGCGAGCGCACCGGCGAGGGCGCTCTTCGCCCGGGGTGTGAAGGGCAGGTTGCCTTGGATGGACCTGTCCAGGCGAGGCGCGAGCCGGAGCACCGCTGCCGCCGTGGAGTCGGGTCCGGCGCCGGCATCGGCGAGAACCTTCCCCGCGACACTCTCCGGGTCCTCCTGCAGGCCGAGCAGGAGGTGCTCGGTGCCGACGTACGAGTGTCCCAGCGCCTGTGCCTTCTCGGTGGCGGCGCCCAACGCACGGCGTGCGCGGGCCGTGAAGCGTTCGAACGTCGGCCCCTCCCCCAGGTCTAGGTCAAGGGAGAGTTTGGTGAAGCGCTTGTGGACGGCCTGCTTGGTGACGCCGAGGACATTGCTGATCTCGGTCCAGGACCGGCCGCTCCCGCGGGCCCGGTCGACGAAGTGGCCGAGCACCGCGTCTCCGGTCTCGCTGAGGTCGGAGACCACCGACCGGGCCGTGGCCAGCTGGTCGAGGACATCGTCGCTGGCAGCGTCCGTACGTACGGTCTCGATGAGTTCGTGAAGCGTGGGTGCGGGAGTCATTGGTAGTCAGGGGCGCGGTGTCCGTAGGTTGGACCCGGTTCCCCATCCCCCTTTCAATCCGTACGTGCGGTTTTCCCGCATACGGCTTACCGATGATCTTCTTGGCATGGTTACGCTGCCT
>JBOHED010000499.1:0-1578 GCA_050700915.1 Actinopolymorphaceae bacterium
GGTCGGCCTGGTAGCGGGCGGGACTGACGCCGACCTGCCTGGTGTACAGCTGGGTCAGGTAGGTCGGTGAAAGCCCGACCTCGCCGGCGAGCTCGGCGAGCGGTACCGAGTCGGCGTAGCGCGCATCGAGACTCCGGCGGGCGTGCGTGACGGCGGGATGCACCAGCCCGTTCCGCGCTCCGGTGGTGGCAAGTTGGCGGGTGATCTCGACGAGGAGATGCTGGGCGGCCAGCTTCAGCCCGTCGCCGCGCAACGCCTGGGCCGTCGTGACCTCGCGGAGGAACGCCTCGAACGGCGCGACGACGGCGTGTGCCGCAGCCAGGTGGTAGGGCAGGTCGGCCCGCCAGTACGCCGCGACGTCGGGAAGATCGTCGAGGAGGACCGGAACGTCGAGGCCGGCGAACAGGAAGTGCCAGGAGCGGGCCGCCGGCCGGACCATGTGGTGACGCGTCCGGGGCGGCACCGCGAGCAGGCCGTGGCGGTCGACCTCGCACTCGCTCGTGCCGACCCGCCAGTGGGTCGGTGGCCCGTCGGTCTGCAGGTAGAACTCCCACTCGGCGTGAGCGTGCGGCCCGATGAACCATGAGGTCGGCGCGCGCTGGTCGCCGGCGTGCCGGAGCCCGGCGACCCCGGATCGATCAAGGTAGGCGTGGAATCCCGCGTCGATGCCCTTCGGCAGGACGACGGACGCATCGATGCTCATCGCAAGATTGTGTACGTCTTGACCAAGGTTTGTGAACGCCCGAGCGGCTCATCGCGGCTAGCGTGCAGGGTTATGACGTCGCTGACGGACCATTCACACGTCCTGCCGACCGATGATGATGTTGAGTTCTACCAACGGAACGGCTACTGGGTCTCGGGGCAGATCATTCCCGACGACGTGCTCACGACGGCGGAGCACGGCATGGCCCGGGTGTATGCCGGAGACTTCGATCAGGTCCTGCCCGACGGTCAGCCGCCGCGCGGATGGCTTCCCGAGCACGGTGACGTGCTGCGGAAGAACGACTTCGTTTCCCTGGCGGTGGGCGAACTGTCGGCGTTGGTGCGCCACCCGCTCATCGCGGCCTGTGCCGCCCGGCTCGCAGGGGTGGACGAGATCCGGCTCTGGCACGACCAGCTCCTCTACAAACCCCCCGAGCTCAGACTGCCCGAAAGCGGACAGGTGAATGTCGGGTGGCACACGGACCGGCAGTACTGGCGGACCTGCTCGAGTGCGGAAATGCTCACTGCCTGGGTGCCGTTCCACGACGTCGGCGCCGTCGAAGGCTCGGTGTCGTTCGTCCCTGGGAGCCACCGGTGGGACGAGGATGTGGCCCTCAACTTCTTCGACCCGGACCTTTCCACACTTGATCACCTTCGTACCGACCATCAGGTCGAGGTGGTCGCCACCGAGATCCCCAGGGGTGCGGCGAGTTTCCACCACTGCCGGACGATCCACGGCAGCGGGCCGAACCAGAGCGACCGGCCACGACGGTCGATCGCGATCCACCTGCAGCCCGGCGACAACCACTTCGTCAAGTACGCCTTGCCCGGGGCTGTGTTCGCGCACCATGGGCTCGATTCGTTGGTACGGCGTAC
>JBOHED010000500.1:0-4638 GCA_050700915.1 Actinopolymorphaceae bacterium
GTGCGTGGGTCGGCGGCGTGCGTGGGTCGGCGGCGTGCGTGCGTGCGTCGCCGGCGGCGGGTGCGTGGGTCGAGTCACCCGTTCTCGCGCCGGCGGCGCATCCGATGCGGAGAAGATGTCGATCGAACCGCGCAGCTGTATGCCACTTCTCCGCATTCGGCGGCGACACGTCCCCGCACAAGGGGCACTCCCCGTACCCACCCCACTGGCCGCCAACCGCACCGGCCCGGAGTGGCGGAGTGGCCTGGCCGCCACCACCGCCGGGACCGCCGGGACCGCCGCGACCGCCGGGTCGACCAGCCTGCTGCCTATCATCGTGCTGTTCCTCTTCCTGCAACGCTTCTTCGTCGAAGGCGTCGCAGGGGCAGTCACACAGTGAGCGCAACGGAGGTGCTTGGCCACATGACGGGAACGAATGTGCTCATCCTCAAGGACGACGAGCACAATCCCAGGATTGCTTCCACCGCAGGGCATCCGTTCATCCAGACACCGAACCTGGATCGCCTGGCGGCGCGTGGTGTGGTCTTCGACAACGCCTACTGCCCTTCTCCGCTGTGCTGTCCGTCGCGATCGTCGTTCATCTCGGGTCGGCCGGTGCACGAGATCCAGGCGTACAACAACTCGATGGTCATCGACCGACCCAACTACCCGTCCTACGGGCGACTGCTCGACGAGGCCGGTGTGCACACCGTCCATGCCGGCAAGGTCGACGCCTACCGCCCGCCGCACGAGCTCGGGTTCACCGAGATGCTCGGCGCCGACTACCGCGCGGACGGCGACGGCGAGATCGGCCGCGAACCCCTTGCCCTGCGGGGCGATGCACGCCAGCGGGCGCGTGGCGTCGGCGTCGTCGACGACCCGTTCCGCGCCGACAACCGACGGATGGCTGGCGCGCTCGACTTCCTCGACCGGTCCGCCGACCTCGGTAAGCCGTGGACGGTGGAGGTCAACCTGATCGCGCCGCACTTCCCGCATCGGGTCACCCAGGAGCTGTGGGATCTCTACGCCGGTCATGACGACCTGCCGGAGTACGACGTGACGGCCGCGCCAGCCCAGCATCCGTACGCCGCCGACCTGCGGAAGCACTTCGGCACGGACGTGTTCACCGAGGAGGTGACGCGGGCACACCGTCGCGCCTACTACGGCCGGGTCACCTACATCGACAGCCAGCTGGGCATTCTGCTCGACGCGCTCGAACGTACCGGCCAGCTCGACCGGACCGTCGTGGCGTTCACCTCCGACCACGGCGAGATGCTCGGGCTGTTCGGCATGTGGTGGAAGTGCAGCATGTACGACGACTCCGTACGCGTGCCGCTGGTCGTCGCCGGACCCGGTTTCCCGTCGGGCGTACGCGTCCGGACTCCCGTGTCCCAGCTGGACCTCAACGCCGCCGCCTTCGCCGCGGTCGAGGTCTCTCGACCGCGGGACCTCTCCGGAAACCCCTTGCAGCAGGTGGATCCGGACGATCAGGACCGGGCTGTTTTCGCCGAGTATCACGGACACGGCACCCGTGGAAGCTCCTTCATGGTCCGCCAGGACCGCTGGAAATTCGTCCACAACGCCCGGGCGCCGCACCAGCTGTTCGACCTCGACGACGATCCGTACGAGTTGCGGAACCTCGCCGCCGATGTGCCGGATGTCGTGCGTACGTTGACCGAACGCCTCCGCGACGAGTTCTGCGACCCGGATCTCGAGCAGGATCGGGCGGAGGCGTTCATCCAGCGTCAACTCGTCGCGCTGGGAAGCAGCGGCTCCGATCGCCTGCTCAGCCGAAGGTGACCCGCTCCAGCCACCTGACCGTGCCGATTCGACATGGTGCCGCGAGGACAATGCTGGCGACGGGTACCCGCATGCCCGGTGGCGGCTCAGTGGTCGGACAGGAGCAGGTCGATGGCGCGTTCACGTCCGGCCGCGTCAGGTGGGGTGTAGCGGCGCGTCGTGTCGAGGCGTTTGTGGCCCATCAGCTCGGCGACGGCGATGAGAGAGGCGCCGCCCCCGAGCAGCCGAGCCCCGAAGGTGTGCCGGAGGACGTGCGGCGTAACCGGTGGCCCGTCGGCGACGATGCCCGCTTCGCGGCCGAGGCGTACGACGAGATCGTCGACGGACCGGGTGGTCAGCCGACCACCGCGCCGGTTGAGGAAGAACGCCTGGAGGTCGTCGGAGCCTCGCCAGGTACGCCGTTCGCGGATCCACCCACGCAGCACCTGGACCGGCTCGACCCCCAGCGGGATCTCGCGCGGACCGCCACCGCCGGAGGCGCGGACGACGAGACGTGACCTCTGCCGGCCGACCACCACGTCGGGGAGATCGAGCGAGACCAGTTCGGCGACGCGTACGCCGGTGTAGAAGAGGGCGTACGCAATGGCCCGGTCGCGCACGGACTCCCGCCCGGCCACGGCGTCGAGGAACCTGCGCTGCTGGCCCTCGTCCAGGACGCGTGGTGCGGGATCCGGCAACTCCTCCCGCACGACCTCCGCCGGGCCGAGCCCCAGGTGGCTGTAGAAGTGGTCCAACGCCGTCAACAGCGCATTGACAGTGGACGGGCGTGCGCGACGTTCGCTCGTCACCCACGCGCGGTACTCCCGCACGGCGCGGTCGCGGGCCGGCCGGTCGGCCAACGGGTCGCCGCCGCCGAGATCGGAACCACCGACCTCGCCGCCGGAAAGCCAGGACAGGTAGCCCGCGACGCGGGACCGGTAGGCACGGCGGGACTGGTCGGCGAGACCGGTGACCGTGAGGTGCGCGTCGTAGGACTCGAGGACGGCATGCGCCCGGTCCGCGCTGATCAGCGCCACGGCGATCGACCACCTCTCACCCTTCGGGGAACTGCTGGCGATTCTAGGGTCTGCCTGGCCTCCGGGGCTTCCGATATCAGAAGTAAAGAGGTACGTTACTTCCGATATTCCGCAGTATCGGCCCGGCCAGGACGAGTGTGCCAACCGGCGCGGGGCCAACAGAACGGCCCACCGGGAGGCACGTCATGGGACCGACGCAGGGCCACGGAATGCAGGGCCACGGAATGCAGGGCCACGGAATGCAGGGCCACGGAATGCAGGGCCACGGGAAGCAGGGCCACGGGAAGCAGGGCCACGGGAAGCAGGGCCACGGGAAGCAGGGCCACGGGCAACAAGGGCTCGGGAAACAGTTCGGGCGACTGTGGGCAGCGTCGACGCTGTCGCAGTTCGGAGGGGGGATCCATGGTGCGGCTCTTCCACTGCTGGCGGCCTCACTCACCTCGAGCCCCGCCATGGTCGCGGCCGCGGCGGCGGCCGTTGAGCTGCCCTGGCTGGTGTTCGGCCTCCCTGCCGGCGCCATCGTCGACCGCGCCGATCCCCGACGCCTCGCTGCCTGGGTCGGCCTCGCGGACGCCGTGCTGGTGGCGATCCTGGCCGCCATGGTCGCCCTCGACCGGGCCAGCCTGCTGCTCCTGTTGTCGATCGCCTTCGCCTGCGGCACCTGCGGCACGCTGAGCGGCACCGCCATGGCGACGCTGACGCCGAAGCTCGTCGACCAGCGGCAGCTCGACCGGGCCAACTCCCGCCTGGTGACGGCCGGCTCAGCCGGGTCGGAGCTGATCGGTCCGCCGCTCGGTGGCTACCTGTTCGGGATGGCCGCGGCGATCCCGTTCGCGGTCAACGCCGGCACCGCGGCGCTTGTGGCGGCCCTCGTCCTGTCCCTGCCGAGCGTGTTCCGCGGCGCCACCGTGGAATCCGCAGGCCGTCCACGAGAGCTCTGGCGCGACCTCACCGACGGTGCACGCTGGCTGGCACGCCACCGGAAACTGCGCGCCGTCACGGTCCTCAGCGTCGTCTTCATACTCACCGACAGCGCGTGGTTCGCACTGATGGTCTTGTACGTACGCGACATCCTGGACCTGCCGGCCAGTGCGTACGGAATCCTTGTCGGCATCGGCGCCGTCGGCGGTCTCGCCGGCGGATTCAGCGCGGCGCGGATCTCCCGGGCGGTCGGCTCGACCGGTGTGCTGCTCGCCTGCCTGCTCCTCGCGGCCGCCGCCGCGCAGGCCGCCCTCGGGCTCACCTCGCACACCGTCCTGACCGTGCTGATGCTCGCCGTGAGCAGCTTCGCGTTCGGCGTCTGGAACGTCGTCTCGACCACGCTGCGACAGACGCTGACGCCCTCCGCCCTCCTGGGCCGGGTCACCAGTGCGGACCGGACGGCCATCCTGAGCGCCTCACCCCTTGGCGCGCTCCTCGGTGGCCTCGCCGCGGACGCCCTGGGACTCCGCGCGCCCTTCCTGCTCGGCGTACCCCTCCTGGTTCTCGGGGCCGCCTACGGCTACGTCGCCCTGCGCCGGTGAGACCCCTCCTCACGGCGGCGACCCGGCCGGCACTGGCCGGCGCAGGACTCAGCGCAGGACTCAGCGCGGGACTCAGCGCGGGATCTCGACGTGGATCATCCGGTCGAGGACGTTCCTGGTGATCCGCCGGACCCGGTAGTCGCCCCCGCTGAAGTCGAGGTACGGCGGATTCATGGCCGCCGGCGGGGCCGACAGCAGCTTGCACCACCAGCACGTCGCGGCGTTGAACACGTAGTTGCCCTTCGCCGCGGTGTAGAGGGTCGCGGCATAACGTCGATCGGTCGGCTCCCCGACGTCGCTCGTCACCGGGCCCTCGGCGA
>JBOHED010000501.1:0-3372 GCA_050700915.1 Actinopolymorphaceae bacterium
GGGCGCGGAGCCCGACGTCGCGCCCGTCGTCGTCCTCGGCCACTACGACACGGTGTGGTCACGCGGCACACTCGCCCGGATGCCGCTGCGGATCGAGGACGGAGTCCTCGCCGGGCCGGGAAGTTTCGACATGAAGAGCGGCCTGGTCCTGTTGCTGTACGCCCTCCGCGAGCTCGAAGCACTGGGTCGTACGCCCGGACGGCCGGTGCGGATTCTGCTCAGCTGCGACGAAGAGGTCAGCAGCCGGACGTCACGGAGTCTGATCGAATCCGCCGCGACAGGTGCGGCCGCCGCCTTCGTCCTCGAGTCGCCGCTTCCAGGCGGCGCGCTCAAGACCGCCCGCAAGGGCATCGCCACGTACCGGCTGGCGATCGGCGGACGCGCCGCCCACGCGGGGATCGAGCCGGACAAGGGTGCGAGTGCGATCGTCGAGCTCGCCCACCAGGTGCGCGCGCTCCACGACCTGAACGACCGTGACCGCGGCACCACGGTCAACGTCGGTGTGGTCCGTGGGGGCAGCCGACCCAATGTCGTCGCGGCCGGGGCCGAGGCGGAGATCGACGTCCGGGTCGCCACCGCAGCCGAGTCCAGCCGGGTCGAGCAGGCGATCAACGGGCTCACCCCGGTCGTGGAGGGTACGACGCTGACGGTGCAGGTGGAGGCGTACCGCCCGCCCATGGAACAAACCCCCGCCAGCCGGCGGCTGTTCGCCCAGGCCCGCGCGATCGCGGCCGGCATGGGAATCGACGACCTCGGCGAGGGCTCGACCGGTGGCGCCAGCGACGCGAACCTGGTCGCCGCCATGGGGATACCCACGCTCGACGGGCTCGGGCCGGAGGGCGGCGGCGCGCACGCCGACCACGAGCACGTCCTGATCGAGACGATGCCGCGACGGGCGGCACTGATCGCCGGTCTCCTGGCCGAGGTGTGAGGCGCCGCCTCAGCGGACGAGCAGCACCATCACCCAGAAAACGCCAAGTGCCGCGAAGAGCACGAACTCAATCGCCTTCCAACCAGCTCGCCGCACGATGGTTCCCCCGAATCCTTTCGCGTGAGGCCTGTCCTAGTGACCGGTTGGCGGACCGGATCCACCGCGGCGCGGCGTGGCCGGACGGTTCGGACGCGGCGGCCCGGTCGGGCGGGCGGATCGCGACAGCTGCGTCGGCCGCGCGGCCGTGGTCGACAGGGAGTCCAGGATGAGCGTCGGGTCACCGGTCCCGTCGACGACCTGCTGGGCGAGCTCGGCGAGCCGGAGCCGGTTGCTGCGGGCGTAGTGGCGGAGCGCGTTGAACGCCTGGTCGACGCTCAGGCCACTGCGCTGCGCCAGCATCCCCTTGGCCTGCTCGATGATGACGCGGCTGTCGAGGGCCCCTTGGAGCTGACCGGCGACCTTGTGCGCCCGGCCCGCCGAGCTCTGCTGGAGTACGCCGATGGTCGCCAGGTCGGCGAGCGCCCGGGCGAGTTGTTCGTCGTCGTCGGACAGCGCCTTCGGTTCGGTGCTGGCGAACCCGAGGGCACCCACGGTCAGGGTCTGGACCTTCAGCGGGAACGCATGGACCGCGCGGACGCCTGCCTCCTGCGCGCACACGGCGTACTGCGGCCAGCGGGTGGGCGCCGCACCGAGATCGGTCTCGCTGACCGGCTCCTGCGTCTGGTAGCTCTCCGTGCACGGACCACCGTCGGACTCGAGCGCGAAGAGGCGCGCCATGCCGTCGGACGCGGTGCGGGTGGCGGCGATCTGGAGCCGGCCGTACCGGTCGGCGAGCATGACACCGCTCGCGGCTATGTCCAACAGAGTCATGCAGTGGCGGGTCACGACCCCCAGCAGGTCAAGCGAACTCACGTCGATTCCGGCGGAGTCGGCAAGCTCGATGGCCGCCTCGGCCACGGGTTGCTCTCCGGTCATGCTCTCGTCCCTTCGCCTGCGCCATCGCCGTCCACCGAAAGTGCCACTGAGGCAGGCGGCCGGCGCGCAGGTGACCGGGCGACGCCGTGCGGATTCTCTGCTCTCCATGCGGTACCGGCAACAGCACGAGGTCCGGGCGCTCTGGTGCGGGTGGACGTGGTGACGTTGTGTCGCTGAGGTCGTGTCTCGCGACTCGATCTACCCGGTTTGGAGATAGATAGTCATTCCGGTGTTCAGGACGTGAATCGTGCACCATTCCTGGTGAGGCTCTCATCGGCGCCGAGTTCGGCGAAGGTCGTCGACCAGACCGGCGGTCACCGGTACGCCGATGCCGTGCCGCTCGGATGCCCGCAGCACGGCGCCGCCGATCGCGTCCAGCTCGATCGCCCGCCCGGCCTCCGCGTCGCGCAGCATCGAGGACTTCAGGGTCTCGGACATGCGGTCGAGCCCCGCGACGACGGTCTCGGCGTCGACGGTGCCGCCGGACGCCCGGGCCACCGCGGTGATCTCGTCGACGACCGTGAGCATGGTGGGGCGTTGCTCGCTGCGTACGGTTCCGATGGGTGCGCGGGCGTGGGTGGTCAGCAACGCCATGGGAGCGAGGAACGAGGCCTTGTTCCACAGGATCGCGGTCTCGTCGTCGCGTACCGTCACGTCCAGCCCGGCCTCGCCGAACAGGCGGGCAAGCCGGTCGAGCCGGTCCCGCTCCACCGCGACGCTCGCGAGCTCGATCAGCGCGAACGGGCTGATGTGCTCGATGCGTCCTGGCGCGACCCGGGCCGACTCCACGACGATCGTGCCGGCTACGACGTCGGCCGCCGGGTAGCGCTCGCGCAGGAGCGCCATGTGGTCGACGCCGTTGAGAAAGGGCACCAGCAGGCCGGTGCCCGACGCGTCGGCCGGCAGCCGGGTGAGCGCCTCCTCGAGTGCGGTCGCCTTGACGGTGACGAGGCACGCGCCGACGGGCTCGCGGAGCTGGGTGTCGGCTTCCACCGGGACGCTGAAGTCACCGAACGCCCTGCTGGTGACGGTGAGTCCGTTCTCACGCAGGGCCTGGGCGGTCGCCGGTCGGGCGAGGAACACCACCCGGCGTCCGGCGCGGGCGAGCAGCCCGCCGAGTAGCCCGCCGACACCACCTGGACCGAGCACTGCTATCGCCTCGTTCACCATGACGCCCATTCTGGCGGACGGACGGACCGCCGCACCCGTGGCATTCGTACACTCCGGGGATGGCCACAGCGCATCTCATCTACGGCTACATCGGCGCCGGAAAGACGACCTATGCGGAGAGTCTGGCGGAGCGCCTCGGAGCGGTGCGGTTCAGTACGGACGAATGGATCGCGCGCCTGTACGGCGACGACGAGACGCAGTTCGCAGACCTCGGCCCGCTGATCCGCCGAGTCGAGAGGGTGATGGAACCGCTCTGGTGCCGGTGCCTCGTGATCGGCGTCGACGTCGTACTCGAC
>JBOHED010000502.1:0-4737 GCA_050700915.1 Actinopolymorphaceae bacterium
GGTAGTGTGGACGAGTGCGCGAGCTCGACGTCGTTGGTGTCCGGGTAGAGATGCCTTCGAACCAGCCGATTGTCCTGCTCCGGGAGGTCGACGGCGAACGGTTCTTGCCGATCTGGGTGGGGCCCGCGGAGGCGAGCGCCATCGCCCACGCCCAGCAGGGGATCGTCCCGGCGCGGCCGCTGACACATGACCTGTTCCGTGACGTGTTGATCGCGACCGGCCAGGAGCTGACCGAGGTCCGGATCACCGATCTGCAGAATGGCGTCTTCTTCGGCATCCTCGCCTTTTCCAGCGGGGTCGAGGTCAGTGCCCGTCCGTCGGACTCGATCGCGTTGGCCCTCCGTCTGAACGTCAAGATCGTCTGCTCGGACGAGGTCCTGGCCGAGGCCGGTATCGCCATCCCGGACGAGCAGGAGGCCGAGGTCCAGAAGTTCCGCGAGTTCCTCGACCAGGTAACGCCGGAGGACTTCGACACGCCAGGCTGATGGCTCGTTCTGGTCTCGACCTCAGGTTGAGGTTTCGAGGCGACACGCCGGCCTTCGCGTTGACCCGTCACGACACGCGGGCCTACCGTGACGAGGAAACTCCGTAGATGTCATTCGACCTCCACGGAGGGGGTACATCTCGCAGGAGGCGCCACCATGCGGCTCCGCCGTGTGGCCAGTGGTCTCGTTCGGGTCGGGGTCGGGCAGGACTGGAGAGGGTGTCGCACTCACCGCGACGCCAACGATGTGGAGGCGGCCGTGACAGGCACGGGTGACCAGGCTGGAGGCGGTGCCACCGGCGCCGCGACGGGCGAGAGTCCCGAGCGGACCGAGGCTCGCCGGACGGCTGGTGCGCAGGGCCTGCTGTTCGGGCCGGCCGACGGCATGCCGGAGCCGCCGCAGGATGGTCTGGGCTACCGCGGTGCGACCGCGTGTGCGGCGGCCGGCATCACGTATCGCCAACTCGACTACTGGGCGCGGACCGGGCTCGTGGAGCCGACCGTGCGTCCGGCGACTGGCTCGGGCACCCAGCGGCTCTACTCCTTCCGCGATGTCCTGATTCTGAAGGTGATCAAGCGCCTTCTCGACGCCGGGGTCTCGTTGCAGCAGATCCGCACCGCGGTCATGCATCTGCGCGAGCGCGGGGCCCAGGACCTCGCGGAGATCACGCTCATGAGCGACGGTGCCAGCGTCTACGAATGCACCTCACCCGACGAGGTGATCGATCTACTCCAGGGTGGCCAGGGGGTCTTCGGGATCGCCCTCGGGCGGGTGTCCCGCGAGGTCGAGGGCACTCTCGCGGAGTTCCCCGGCGAACGGCCGCACGATCCGGAGGAGCGGGAGCATCCTGGCGACGAGCTGGCGATGCGCCGCCGGGCCCGGCTCACTGGCTGACCGGTTCGTCCACGGAGGCCGGGCGACCGGATCATTTCGTACGAACCGGTCTTTCACGGGTAAGGCCCTCGAGAGCGGTCGTTGTTGTGGTCAATGTCGCAGTAGGCCGGGGTTGACGAAATTCGCGCCGGGACGCTGGTAGCGTGGGCCGAGCTGACAACCCCGTGTGGGAGAGTCTCCGCGGCCGGATGAACCGCCCGATGTCAGGGCAGTTCGAGCAGAAGGCGTGGAGCGCCGAAGGGGCAACCCCCCGGAACCTCTCAGGCTCACGGACCATGCGGGCGAGGCGACTCTGGAGCGCCACGGTGGCGTGACAGAGGGGGACCGACCTGACAGGCCAACGCCTCGACCGGGGAGCTCCCATGAACGCCTCGATCTCCAGTAGCACCTCGATCTCCAGCAGCAGCTCCCGGCGGATCAGTGCACCGCCTCCGGCAGCCGACTTCGCTGACCGACACATCGGGCCGTCGGGCGAGGACCGCGCCAAGATGCTCGCGGCCTGCGGCTTCGGATCACTCGACGAGCTCACCTCGGCCGCCGTGCCGCGCTCGATTCGCACCAGACGGCCACTCGACCTGCCGTCCGCCGCGACCGAGACGCAGGCGCTGCACGAACTGCGCGCCCTCGCCGCCAGGAACCGTCCGATGACCCAGATGATCGGGCTGGGATACTCCGACACCCTGACACCGCCGGTCATCCGCCGAAACATCCTGGAGAGCCCCGCCTGGTACACCGCGTACACGCCGTACCAGCCGGAGATCAGCCAGGGGCGGCTGGAGGCGCTCGTCAACTTCCAGACGGTCGTGGGTGATCTCACCGGGCTTCCGGTCGCGGGTGCGTCACTGCTCGACGAGGCAACGGCGGCGGCCGAGGCGATGATGCTGCTGCGGCGGACCAACCGGAAGAGTTCCAGCGACCGGTTCGTCGTCGACGCCGGATGCCTGCCGCAGACGATCGCGGTGGTGCGTACGCGGGCGGAGGCGCTCGGTCTCGCCCTGGAGGTTGCCGATGTCGCGGCCGGTCTGCCGGATGGCGACTTCTTCGGCGTACTCCTGCAGTATCCGGGCGTCGACGGGACCGTGCGGGATCTGACCGAGGTGGTAGGTGCCGCGCACGAGCGGGATGCCCAGGTGGTGGTGGCCGCGGACCTGCTGGCGCTGACTCTGCTCCGCCCGCCGGGCGAGATGGGTGCCGACGTCGTGGTGGGGAGTGCCCAGCGGTTCGGCGTCCCGCTGATGTACGGCGGCCCGCACGCCGGATACATGGCCGTACGCAAAGGGCTGGAACGATCCCTGCCTGGACGGCTCGTCGGGGTGTCGGTCGATGCCGCGGGACGTCCCGCCTACCGGCTGGCCCTGCAGACGCGGGAGCAGCACATCCGGCGGGAGAAGGCGACGAGCAACATCTGCACCGCGCAGGTGCTCCTCGCCGTCATCGCTGGGATGTACGCCGTCTACCACGGACCCGACGGGCTCCGCGGGATCGCGGCGCGCGTGCACCGGTGTGCCGCCGTGCTCGCGGAGGGCCTTCGGCGTGGGGGTGTCGAGGTCGTCACCGAGCACTTTTTCGACACGGTGCGGGTCCGGGTGCCGGGCAGGGCGGCCGCGGTGGTCGCGGGCGCGCGCGAGCGTGGTGTCAACCTGCGGTTTGCCGACGACGACCAGGTGGGGATCGCCTGCGACGAGGTGACCGGCCCGGAACAGCTCGCGGCCGTGTGGGCTGCCTTCGGCGTGGATGCCCACGACGCGGACGATCTCGACGCCGTGACACCCGACGCCCTGCCGGCCGAGTTGCTGCGTACGACCCCGTATCTCACCCATCCGGTGTTCGGAAGGCACCACTCCGAGACCGCGATGCTGCGCTACCTGCGTGGGTTGGCCGACGACGACTTCGCGCTCGACCGGGGGATGATCCCGCTCGGGTCCTGCACGATGAAGCTCAACCCGACGGCGGCGATGGAACCGATCAGTTGGCCCGAGTTCGCGGGCATCCATCCGTTCGCGCCGGTCGGGGACGCGCAGGGTTATCTCGCGTTGATCCGGCAGCTGGAGTCCTGGCTGGCCGACGTCACCGGCTATGCCGCGGTGTCCCTGCAGCCGAACGCGGGGTCGCAGGGGGAGTTTGCCGGCCTGCTGGCCATCCGTGCGTACCACCGGGCGCGGGGTGACGTCGACCGCGACATCTGCCTGATCCCGTCGTCCGCGCACGGGACGAACGCGGCGTCGGCCGTGATGGCCGGCATGCGCGTCGTGGTGGTCGGGGCAGCGGAAGATGGAACCGTCGACCTCGACGATTTGCGCGCCAAGGTCGACGAGCACAGAGACCGGCTCGCCGCGATCATGGTCACCTATCCGTCGACGCACGGTGTCTTCGAGGAGGACATCAGCGAGCTGTGCGCCATCGTCCACGACGGCGGGGGACAGGTCTACGTCGACGGCGCGAACCTCAATGCCTTGCTCGGTCTGGCGCGGATCGGGGAGTTCGGCGGGGACGTCTCGCATCTCAACCTGCACAAGACGTTCTGCATCCCGCACGGTGGCGGCGGTCCGGGGGTCGGCCCGGTCGCTGTGCGCGCACACCTGGCGCCGTTCCTGCCGAACCATCCGTTGCTCGCCGAGGCGGGACCCGCAACCGGTGTGGGACCGGTGTCGGCGACGCCGTTCGGGTCGGCGGGCATCCTGCCGATCTCGTGGGCGTACATGCGGATGATGGGCGGGCCCGGACTCCGGCTGGCCACCGAGTCGGCGGTGCTGGCGGCGAACTACGTCGCGACCAGGCTGGCCCCGCACTACCGCGTGCTCTACACCGGCCGCGACGGGCTGGTCGCGCACGAGTGCATCATCGACCTGCGGCCGATCACCAAGCAGGCCGGCGTGAGCGTCGACGACGTGGCCAAGCGCCTCATCGACTACGGCTTCCACGCACCGACGATGAGCTTCCCGGTCGCGGGCACGCTGATGGTCGAGCCCACCGAGTCCGAGGACCTCGCCGAGCTCGACCGCTTCTGCGACGCCATGATCGCGATCAGGGGCGAGATCGACCTGGTGGTCAAGGGGGGGTGGCCGGCCGACGACAACCCGCTGCGCAACGCGCCGCACACGATCGAGATGCTGGCGGCCGACTGGGACCACCCGTACTCCCGCGAGGATGCGGCCTACCCGGTGGCGACGCTTCGGCGGCGGAAGTACTGGTCACCGGTACGCCGGATCGACCAGGCGTACGGCGACCGCAACCTCGTCTGTGTCTGCCCGCCGCCCGACGCGTTCGCCGAGTAGCTCGAGCAGGCGGCGCGGCCGGGCGGGTGGCGCGACGGAGTCGTCCTCACTGCGTCGGGCGGGCCTGGGCGAACGTCCAGCGG
>JBOHED010000503.1:0-8244 GCA_050700915.1 Actinopolymorphaceae bacterium
CGCGCGGGGCATGATGCGCGCTCAACCCCTGCTACGCGTCCTGGACGAACCTACGGCCGCGCTCGACGCCGCCACCGAGCATGCGCTCTTCGCACGGTACGTCGCCGCAGCCGAAGCGGGCCGCGCCCTGGGGATGGTCACTGTGCTCGTCACCCACCGGTTCTCGACGGTATCGGCGGCGGACCTCATCGTGGTCCTCGAACACGGCAGCGTCGTCGAGATCGGCACCCACACCGAGTTGCTCGACGCCGACGGTCATTACACGGAGCTCTACCGGCTACAGGCACGCGGCTACACATGAGACTCACCGGATGGTCGCCGCGACCTCACACACCAACGTCGTACGCGGGTTCAGCTGGTCGCGCTCGTGTACCGGCGTAGCCCGGCCCTCCAGGCGAGGTGGGCGAGTAAGCAGCACCCGCCTGCGACCGCGAACGCGACCGGGACGATCAGCGAAGCACCATCGGCGTCGAGGAGGGTGCCTGTCGGCACCGTGGCGACGAACGCGACCGGCACGACGTACGTCAGCAGCAGCCGCATCGGCCGGCGGTAGATGTCGATGGGATAGCGGGCGAACTGCCAGATCGCGTCGTAGACGACGTCGAGCCGGAGCTCCATGGCCCAGAAGACGACGGCGGCAGAGAGCGCCCGGGTCGCCCACATGACCGCCGTGGAGGTGACGAGCAGTGCGAACCACGCGGTGACTCCCCTGGGGGTGAGCGCGAGCGGGCTCAGGTGGATGCCGTACCCCACGACCCCGAGACCGAGGCCGACCTGGGCGAGCGCGAGCGGCGCGGAACTCGCGAGGCTGGCCAGGAAGATCGCCGGCGCGGGTTGGACGAGTACGGCGTCGAACCGACCGTCCTTGACCTGGTTGCCGAACCCTCCGAGGTTGGGTTCGACGAAGGCAGAGCGTAGCCCGGTCATGATCTGGAACGTGCCGAGCAGGGCGACGGCCTCGCCCGGACCCCACCCACCGAGGCTGGTCGTACGGGTGTAGATCATCGCGAGGGCCGCAAGTGACGAGCCGAGCCCGACGACGGTGAGGGCGACCTCGAAGACGAGATCCGTACGGAAGGCGACCTGCCGCCGCAGCGACAGCGAGACCAGAATCCCGAACAGGCGTAGCAGTTTCACCATGATCGTCTCCCTCGACCCCTCCGACTGCCTATCCGCCGACCGCGGTGAAGCGGCGAAGACCCATATGCCAGACGCCGACCGTGAACGCCGTGAGAACGACCAGCCAGCCGACCTGGACGCCGTATGCCTGGGCGAGGGCCGTGCCGTGCAGGGTCCCCGCCGCGATCTCGGCGGGCATGCCGAGCATGGACCAGAACGGCAGCGCCTGCCCGATCGCGCCGTAGGGGTCGGGCAGGAAGCTGAGCGGTGCCGCCGTACCACCGAGCAGGAAGATGAGCGTCTCGCCGAGGCCGACAACGCCGTGCGCGCGTTCGGTCCACAAGGCCGACAACGCCAGCGTGTACGTGAACACGAAGCGCAACCCGGCGGCGATCAGCAACGCCGGCAGCGTCAGCACGACCGCGGTCGGGTCGAGCCGGACACCGGCGACAACGGCGGCGCCCACGATGAGCGGCAGGCCGAAGACGACGTGCCAGATCCGCAGACCGATGTTGTAGCCGAGGAAGCCGAGGACCACCGGTTGCGGCTCCACGAGACTCTCACCGAAGTGTCCGTCGTAGATGCCGTTGGCCAGCGTGTGGTGCTCGTACGACACGGTCATCAACGCGACCGCGAGCAGGACGACGTAGTAGGTGGACACCGCGGAGTCGCCAGGCAGAACGGCCGACCAGACGAACAGCCCGAGCAGTGGGGTGACGGCCTGGCCGATGACGATCGTGACGAGGAACGACCGCCAGGTCCACTGGCTCACCGTGCTGCGCCAGATCGACAGTCCCAGCAGCCTCAGTATCCGGCTCCTCGCGCTCACGCTGTTCCCGTTTCGCATGACCGCTGTGGTGCCTCACTCCGGCACACCTCGTACCTCGGCGTACCTCCGTGGGGGCTCCTCGCGCTCATGCGACGCCGGCCTGGTAGAGCTGATCCATCATCGTCTCCAGCGGTGGGTCGGCCACGGTCAGGTCGACGACGGACACCTCCGCGAGCAGCCGGCTGGTGATCTGTGGGACGTCCTGCCGGGGGACACGCAACGTCACCTGATGGGCGGTCGAGTCGGCCGGCTCTCCGTAGGCGTGCCAGGCCAGCGGATCGGTGCGGTCGGCGGTGGTGACCCGGACCAGCTTGTACGGCGACGTACGGGCAACCAGCGCGGGCAGTCCCCCGTCGTAGCGCAACCGGCCCTGGTCGATGAGGATGACGCGCGGGCACAGCGCCTCGACCTCGGCCATGTAGTGGCTGGTAAGGAGCACCGTCGCGCCGGTCCGGGTGGCGTAACGGGCGATGTGGCGGCGAAACGCCGCCGACGCCGAGGCGTCGAGCCCGATCGTCGGTTCGTCGAGAAACAGGACGCGCGGCCGGTGGAGGAGCGCGATCGCCATCCCGGCGCGCATGCGCTCGCCCAGGCTCAGAGCGCGGACCTGCCGCTCCAGCAGGCGTTCGAGGTCGAGCAACTCGGTCAGCTCGTCGACGTTCTCCCGGAACCGGGTCGGTGGGATGTCGTACAGCACGCGCCGGTAGTGGAAGTTGTCGAGCACGGTGAGTTCAGTGGGCCCGGCGATGGGTTGGCTTCCGCGGACGAGCGCGACCTGGGTGAGGAACTCGTGCTGGCGTCGCATCGGCGCGAATCCCAGCACCAGGGACGTTCCCGCCGTCGGATGGAGGATGCCGGACAGGATCTTCATCGTGGTCGTCTTGCCTGCGCCGTTGGGTCCGATGAACCCGACGATCTCCCCCGCGGCGAGGGTGAAGGACACGTCGGCCACCGCGTCGATGTGGCGGTACTCCCGATGTAGGAGTGCCCGGAAGGCCGCGCGCAGTCCGGACGGACGCACCGGGGCCCGGTAGGTCATGCCGAGCCGGTCCACCTCGACGATCGGATCGGAGGCGGAGTCTGTTCCCGAACGTCTCATGTCCCTTATCGTACGAAAGTGAAGTACGTTGAAAGGTTGGACGAATCCCGGACCTCCGCAGCGACTCAGCGAGGAGGGGAAACCTTGCAGCTGCAGTCAAAGGGCGACGAGAAGGCGGCGAAACCGCTGCGCCCCGTTGATCTCGCCCGCTCGGTGGGGATCAGTGCTTCTCTCGTACGCACCTACGAGAGAGTCGGCTTCCTCCCAGCCGCAGACCGCAGTCCCACCGGCTACCGCCGCTATACCGGCGCTCACGCCGAGGCTCTGCGCGTCGCCCGGTGCCTGATCGCGGGGTACGGGTGGCAGCCCGCACTGAGCGTCATGCGTGCCGTCCACGCCGGCGACATCGCCACTGCGCTCGCCGTCGTCGACGCCCGGCATGCCGACCTCCACCGCCAACGCGCCCAGATCGACGAGGTCCTGGGCGTGCTCGAACAGACCCCGCTGCTCGCATCCGGCAACCACCCGACCGTGGGCCGCCGTCGGGTGCTCCGGGTCGGCCCGGCGGCCCAGCTCGTCGGCGTTCGCCCTTCGGCGCTGCGGTTCTGGGAGCAGCACGGACTCCTGAGTCCGGCGCGCGATGCCCACACGCGCATGCGTTCGTACGACCAGGAACAGATCCAGCGCGCCCAGACGGTCGCATTGCTCCGCGCCGCCGGGTACCGCTTCGACGCGATCCGCGAGGTGCTCGACGACGTGGCCGCCAACCGGACCGCGCAGGCCCGTGCCGCGCTCGAGCAACGCCGGAAGTCCGTCGCCGACGCCAGCAGGAAGGCGATGTCCGCGACCAGCACGCTCGACAGCTATCTCAGGAGCCTTGCGTCGACGGGAATCGCGCCACCGGGTCCCGAATCAGGGTGACCAGATCGATCAGGAATCGAGAAGCACCGGCCATCGAGGCGCACCTAGGGTCACCGCCATAGCCCGGGTTGTACGTCCTCAAAGGAGATTCCCATGAACTGGAACACGCGCGTACGGCAGATCCACCGCTGGCTGGCCATCGCCTTCACGATGACCGTCATCGCCAGTTTCGTCGCCTTGGCACAGGAGGAGCCTGCCGTCTGGGTGTCTTACCTGCCGCTGCTTCCGCTCGCCCTGCTTCTGCTCAGCGGGCTGAACTGTTCGTGCTGCCGTACGCCAGTAGGTGGAGCAGCGGGCGACGTTCCCCAGCCGAGAAATGACGAGGCGATGCCTGCGCGCGATGCTGTGAAGACCTTCGTGACATCCGCCGCGAGTCGTCAGAGCTCGCCGACGTCGACAGTCTGGCCGCTGGCCGCACTCCGCGCGACCGCATCGGTGAACTCCATGTAGCGCACGCCGTCCGAGAAGGTCGTACGCGCGACCTCCTCGCGTCCCCGGATGGCGTTGACGAACTCCTCCTCGACCCGCCACCCGATCCGCCGCTCGGCTGGTACGGCAACCTCGCTCAGCTCCTTGTCGCCGCGGCGGCCGGCGGTGAGACGTCCGGCCTCCGGCTCCAGGCGTACGGTGCCTTCCGACCCGAAGATCCACAGGTCCGCTGCCGGTGCAAGCCCGGTGACACTGCTGAAGCGGAGATGCGCGACGCCGCCGCCGTTCAGCGTGGCGAGAATGTCAACGTGGTCGGGAACCTTGATCTCCTGCCAGTTTCCGTCGTCGTCCCTGCGTCGGGGAACCGTCGTCGTGGCCATCGCCGTCACGCGCTTCGCGGGGCCGAGCCACCGCATCATGGCTTCGTACCAGATGCCCATGGTCAGGATGTTGTTGCCGCTGAGCCTGGCGTCCTGCCGCCAGTGCAGGGGTGCTTCCTGGTCGACGAAGCCGGTCTGGGTGGCGTGGACCTCGACGGCCAGCACCTCGCCGAGGTAGCCGTCGTTGATCATCGACGTCAGCGTGGAGTCGAAGTCCAACGTGAACGGGGACGGCACCACCTGGGCGACAAGGTGCGGCGACCGGCGCGAGGCCGCCAACATGTCCCGGGCCTCGGCGGCGTTCCTGGCCATCCGCGCCTCACACAGCACGTGCTTGCCGGCGTCGAGTGCCGCCACCGTAAGCTCAGCATGCATGTCGGGCCACGTGCCGATACAGATGGCATCGAGGTCGGGCGCCTCGACGACCCGATGCCAGTCGTCCTCTGCGCGCTGGAAGCCGTAGTCCTTGACGATCCGCGCCGCGGACTCGCGGGTTCGGTTCGCCACCGCCACCAGCTCGACACCGGGCAGCGCCTGGAAGTTTGGAATGTGACGATGACGGCAGTTGGCGCCGGCACCGACGAAACCCACACGGATCGGCGAATCAGCCATGCCCGGAGACGCTACCACTGCGGTCCGCGTCAACCTCGGGGCCCGATGCCCTGCCCGGGCACGCCCCGATGAGGCGTTCCTGGGTGCCCCCGGCGACCTGGACCGTGCTCGGGGCCAGCGCCATGACGACGGTCGGCATCCTGCCGGTCTTCCTGCTCAGCTCCCAGTCGGTGTTCGTACGCGCGGATCTCGACTTCGACGAACGAACGTTCGGCGTCGCGGTGAGTGCGTTCTTCGTGGCCGCCGCGGCAGCGGTGTTGCTCGGCGGCGGCCTGGTCGACCGGTGGGGACGCCGGACCAGCACCGTCGTCGCAGGCCTTCTCACCGCGGCCGGCGGCTTCGGCGTTGCCTGGGTGGCTCGGTCGTGGCTGGTTCTCACCGCGGCGATGGTCATTCTCGGCATCGCCAACGCGGCGTGTCAGGTGACGTCGAACGTCACCATGGCCCGCGTCGTCCCGCCCCATCGCCGGGGTCTCGGCTTCGGGGTGAAGCAGGCTGCCATCCCGCTGGCGATCACCCTTGCAGGCCTGGCCGTTCCGACGGTCGGCGCGCTGCTCGGGTGGCGATGGACGTTCGCGCTCACCGGCTTCGGCGGCCTGGCGATCGCCCTTGTGGGCTTGCGACTTCCCACCGCCACGGTCACCCACGCCCGCTCGAGTGAGGCCCTGGATCGCCCCTCCACAACGGCCCTGGTGACCACGATGATCGCCGTCAGCCTGGCCAGCGCGGCGGGGAATTCTCTCGGCGCCTTCGTAGCGTCCTGGGGGTTCCGAGTGGGCTTGACACCCGACGGGGCAGGGCTGCTGATGGCGACGGGCAGTGCACTGAACCTGGTGGTGCGGGTGGTCGCCGGGCATCGCGCCGACCTCCGACATGGACGCAACCTGCCGGTCGTCGCAGCCCTGATGCTGACGGGTGCGGGGGCCCTGGCGGTGTTGTCGTTCCCCTCCGAGCTGACCGTGGTCGTAGCCAGTCTGGTCGCCTTTGCGCTGGGATGGTCCTGGCCGGGACTCCTGCTGTACGCCGTCATCAGGATCAGTCGGGACGCGCCAGGTGCGGCTAGCAGTTATCTCCAGGCAGGGGCCTTTGCCGGTGGAGCGGCGGGACCGGCGCTGTTCGGCGTACTGGTCGACGCGAGCGGGTACGAAACCGCCTGGCGGGTCGCCGCCCTGCTCTTCGCCGCTGCCGCGACCCTGATCCTCGTGGCGCGAAGGATGTTCATCGCCGACCTGGTAGCCAGGCCACCGGAACGACCGATCGGCTACGGGGGTGGACGAAACGCGCCCGCGTACACGACGCCTCCGCGACATCCCGATCAGATCCGCCCGCCGAGCAAAGATGACGACCCCCAACCCGGACTCTAGATGGTTGAGCCCTTGAAGGTCGCGGTTGGGCCTGTCCTGACGGAGGCCCAGTGGGCACTCGACGTCAGGCAGGAAAGCTACACCACATGTAGTTTTCGTGTACGACAAGTGTGTCCGATTGTGGTGCGCGCCAAAAGATAGGTGTGAAGCCCTTTCAGGAAGATCAACATGGAGAAGTCGGGCACAGCGCGGCCGCAGAGTGCCCGACTTCTCCATGTTGATCTTCACTCGTACTCGAAACTGTTGTGCGTGACGAGGTACTCGATCATCGGCACACCCTCGGCTGGCGACCCGGCTAGGACAAACCGGGTCAATTGGTCGCGATATGACATCCGTCTTGGCACGTTAGTTATGACGGCCTTAGCATGGGCGGATAGTTGGAAAGTTAGATTGTGGGAGCTGATCAGGGAAGGCTGGCTATGCCGGAGATCAAGACGACGCGCGCCGTGGTGCGCGCCAAGGGACAGGTCACCATCCCTCAGCAGATCCGCAAGGCGTTGCATGTGGGCGAGGGCGACGATGTCGCCTTCACGGTTGAGCCGGACGGCCGGGTGCTCCTGGTCGGGATGAAGTCGATCCCGGCGGATCAGGCGTGGTTCTGGACTGAGGAGTGGCAGGCGGGGGAGCGGGAGGCCTCTGAGCAGGTCGCCCGGGGTGAGGGCACCAAGTACGAGGACGTGGAGGACTTCTTGGACGCGCTCGACTGATGCCTACATTCGGGCGGCTGCCGCGCTTCGCGGCGGACTGGAAGCGTCTGGAGCTGGCCGACCGGGACCGGTTTCGCCGCTCGGCTCGCGACTTCAGAGATGATCTGTCCGGCGCCCAAGGGTTCAGGAAAGGGCTCCGGGTCAAGCGTGTGCAAGGTGCGCCGGGCGAGGTGTGGGAGATGACGTTCGCCCCGAACGTCCGGGCGACTTGGCAGTACGGCCCGGAGATTCGCCCGGGCGAGCCTCACGTCATCTGGCGTCGGATCGGCACGCACGACATCTTCGGCAACCCGTAAGCCGCTTCTCGGTTGGCCCTGTCAGAGTGTGTCGACGGTCTCGATCTTCGAGTCGTCGAGCTCGATCCCGAAGCCAGGTGCGGTTCCGACCGCGACTCGTCCGTCGACCGGGACGGGAAAGTCCTTTTCGAAGTGCAGCTTCCGGCGAACGTGGTTGACGAGGTACTCGATCTTCGGGCACACACTCGGCGGCCTGCTCGCGACGACGTGCAGCGCGGCGCGCACTCCGTGTCCGTGTGGGATGACCGGAACTCCGCGGAGTGAGGCGGCTGTGCAGATCTGGACCAGCTCGGTCACGCCACCACACCACTCCGGGTCCGCCTGCATCACGTCGACGGCGCCGGCCTCGATGTAGCGGTAGGCCTCCCAGCGGCCATACAGGTGCTCGCCGGCCGTGAGCGGGACATCCGAATCGCGGCGAAGCGCCGCCATCGCCTCAAGTTGGTCGGCGGGCAACGGCTCCTCGAGCCAGTACGGACGATAGGGCGCGGCCCGGCGCAGCCACTCCCGGGCATACGGCACGGTCCAACTCATGAACGCGTCGAAGG
>JBOHED010000504.1:0-3106 GCA_050700915.1 Actinopolymorphaceae bacterium
CGAACGGGCTGAAGACGAAGCCGGACACCCACTTCCCGATCGCCGCGCCGATGGTCCAGAGCAGGCGGACCATGCCGGTCAGGTAGATCGCCATGGGCAGGACCGCCCAGCCGAGCAGCCGAAGACCCGAGGCCACCCCTCGCCGGCGGAACGCGAAGAACGCCGCCACGACCCCGACAGCCGAGAGCGCCGCGCAGATCGGAAACCATGTGGCGTTGTCGTACATAAGGCGCACCCTCCTCGCGTGGTGTGCTGGCTTCTGTCCATCCTGCCCTGCCCGCCAGCCGGATGCACGGGCCTCGCCCCGGGTCCACCCCCGACAACGACCCTGAGCAGGCCACACACCGGGCTGGAAAACCGGGCTGGCAGGACGGATCGCCCGATCAGAAGGGAATGGCGGGCAGCGTGACGTGGGAGCGGTTCAGCTCATTGACGTCGGCGACGCCGAGCAGTTGCATCGTCCGGCGTACCTCCGTGCCGAGGATGTCCGCGGCCCGCTGCACGCCGCGTTCGCCGCCGGCCATCAGACCGTAGAGGTACGCCCTACCGACCAGCGCGGCCTTCGCACCCAGGGCGAGGCTGGCCACGATGTCGGCGCCGCTCATGATGCCGGTGTCGACGAGCACCTCCGCCCGGTCACCGACGGCGTCGACCACCTGCGGCAGCAGCTCCAGCGGCACGGGTGCCCGGTCGAGTTGACGGCCGCCGTGGTTGGAGACCACCACCCCGTCGACGCCGAGGTCGACGACCTTCCGCGCGTCGTCGACGTTCTGGATCCCCTTCACCACAAGGGTTCCCGGCCACAACTCCCGCATCCAGGCCAGGTCGTCGAAGGTCACCGTCGGGTCGAACATCGTGTTGATCAGCTCCGCCACCGTGCCCGGCCAGTCCGACAACGACGCGAAGGTCAGCGGCCGCGTGCTCAGCAGGTTGAACCACCACGCCGGGTGGGTCGCCATGTCGATCAGTGTCTTCGGCGTGAGGGTGGGCGGGATGGTCATGCCGTTGCGTACGTCCCGCAGCCTCGCACCCGCGACCGGCACGTCGACGGTCAGCACCAGCGCCGTGTAGCCGGCCTCTCGGGCGCGGTCGACGAGGTCCTTGCCGGCGGCCCGGTCGGTCCAGATGTAGAGCTGGAACCACTTGTCGGCGCCCGGAGCCGCAGCGGCGACGTCCTCGATCGAGGTGGTACCGACGGTGGAGAGGCCGTACGGGATACCCACGCGTTCGGCGACGCGGGCGACCGCCGACTCCCCCTCGTGCTGCATCATCCGGGTGAAGCCGGTGGGGGCGAACGCGAACGGGTACGCTGCGGGGCGGCCGAGGATCGTCGTCGCCGTCTCGACCTTCGACACGTCGCGCAGGATGCTCGGGTTGAACTGCAGTCGGCGGAACAACGACCTCGCCCGCCGCAGGCTCACCTCGCCCTCGGCGGCGCCGTCGGTGTAGTCGAACGCGGCCCGCGGCGTACGCCGGCGCGCGGCCTCCCGCAGGTCGGCGATCGTGAGGGCACGCCGGAGGCGGCGTTCGGTCGCGTCCAGTTCCACCCGGCGCGTACGCAACAGCGGCCGCAGATCGGACCAGCGCGGGAACTGGCGTCGGATGGCGGGCCGTTCGCGCCGTTTGGGCAGTTCTGACAGGTCTGGCATCAGGCGGTTCTCCCTTCCAGGGAAGGATCGCGGAGCGCCCGCAGGAGGCCCTGCCGGCCGATTTCGAGGTCGTCGGCGAGCGCGCTCTGCGCGGCTTCTACTCCGTCGGCGAGCTGCCGGAGCAGGTCACGGTGCAGTGTCGCGAGCCGGCCCGCCGCGAACTCGGGACGAAGAAACGCCAGCAGGAACTGCAGTTCGTCCTCGCACGCGGAGTAGGCGGCGAGGAGGCGGGGGTTGCCGGCGGCGGCCACGATCGCGTGGTGGACCGCTCGGTGGGCCGCGGTGACGTCGTGCCACGCGGCGAGGGTGCTTCCCGGCCGGTCGATGCGTTCGAGCTCGAGGACGGCTTGGTCGACGACGCGGAGGTCGTGTCCGCGGTCGAGGGCGAGGCGAAGACTACCCAGCTCGACGACCGAACGGTAGGCGAAGAGTTCGTCGATCCGGTCCCGGGTGAGGGCGGGAACGAACGCGCCACGGTGCCGTTCGTGGACGAGCAGCCCGGCGGTGACCAGGCTCCGCAGGGCGGCGCGCACGGTGTAGCGGCCGACGCCGAACCTGACCGCCAGGTGTTCCTCGGACAGGTGCGAGCCGGGCGCCATGGCGCCGTCGAGGAGTTCCGTGCGGAGGACCTCCGCCACTTCCTCGGCAGCGGCACGGCTCCCGTCACCCATGCCGCGGATTGTGTCACAACCCGGCCTTCTGTGACAGCAGCCGTTGTCACTCCGAGGGGATGGTCGATCCCCGCCGGCCGGCGTTGGAGGAGGGGCGCCCTGCGACAGATCGGCGTTGGATGAGGGGCGCCCTGCCCCGAACCTATTGCGTGAGGGGCACCCTCATCCAACGGACAGCTGGATCAAGGGCACCCTCATCCAACGGACAGCTGGATCAAGGGCACCCTCATCCAAGGGACAAGCGCCGAACGTCGGGGATCGGTCAGGACGCGCGCGCGAACCTGAGCGTCAGGATCTGGAACGGGCGCAGCGCCACGTCGGTCCCACCGTCAGCAAGGTCCCGAGCGGCCAGTGGGCGTTCGAGCAGGTCGGTCTCCTGCACGGACGCGACCGCGAACGACGTGCGGACCCGCGCCGCCGCCCGGCCGCCGTGCGCTTCGTACAGGCGTACGACGACATCGCCGGACTGGTCGTCGGCCAGCTTGACCGCCTCGACCACCACCGCCGGGTGGTCGACCGTGACGAGTGGAGCGACGCCCTCGGAACCGGTGACGGTCCGCGCCGGCAGGTTGATCCGGTAGCCCTCCTCGACGGCCTCCGCAATGCCCGCACCCGGCACCAGGGCGTACGACAGCCGGTGCATCCCCTGGTCGGTCACAGGGTCGGGAATCCGGGGCGCCCGCAGCAGCGACAGCCGCACGGTCGTCGTCGTACCTCCGTCGGGACGGACGTCGCGGGTCACGTCGTGGCCGTACGTCGAGTTGTTGACGATCGCGTGCCCGTATC
>JBOHED010000505.1:0-3703 GCA_050700915.1 Actinopolymorphaceae bacterium
CGCTTCGGCCGCGCCGCGGGCGAGCCGGACGACGAGGTTGCCGTCACGGTCCGGAACTGGCTGGGGCGTTGCGACGCCGAACTCCCCGAGCGGTTTACCGACCGCCTGCAGGAACTGCAGCTCCGACCGCGTGTGCGCGACGGATCGGTAGCCAGGCCGGTGGACCCGGAGAACGAACCGAGAGTCGGGCCGGGCGTCGACGGAGCTGTCGAGCGTTCCCCGTCCGGTAGTGGCGTCGGCCAGGACCTCAAAGGTCGCGTTGTTCCCGAGGGACAGTGGCCGCAGGCGCGTGGTCGGCGGCAGGCAGTACCACTCCAGCGCCGACCTGGCCAGGGCCTCCAGCGCACTCGCCCGGCTCTGAGTCCTGTCGTCTGTCGCCACGAGCGCGGAGCCCCCTCGATCGTCAGTCGGGTGTGCGACGTTCGTCCGCGGCGCGGACCCGCGGTGACCATAGATCTTCGCCGTCGCCGGTGGCCATTCGTTTTCAGGCGGGTTCAGACAGCTCAGTCGGCAAGTACGGCGGAGGGAGGCAAGCAGACGCCATGGTCCTCGACCGGCTCCGCACCCTTGCGAGGGACGTCGACCCGCCGGCGACGAGGAACCCCACACCTGGGTTGGATCACGCAGACCACTCTTCCCCGGCATCCTCGCACCCAGCCAGATTGAAGGTCGGACCGGAACGCGTCAAGACTCGGCGGAGCCGATCACATGTGACGCCGAAGGCGGTCTTGACGCAGTGGAGACCGGAGACTGGCGTGCGAGGAAGGCGGGGCGGTCACCTACCTACAGCCTGTACCGCGATGGACCTCTGGGCCGATCGCGATCCCCAAACGTACACGTGCCGATGAGTCGCTCGAGCCTCGTACGTCTCACCCAACGCGACCAACGTTCGCCGTCTCCTCCGGACCACTGTTGATCGCTGGTGGTGGAGACACCTTCATGAGCGCTCACAGACCCCGTGCTCGGGACAGCGGATGCCGGACGTCCAACACCGTGTGGCGCAGGGGATATCCGGCTTTGGCGTAGATCCGTAGCCGGACAACTCGGCCACCAGCCAGCACGACCAGGACAACCTCGGTCTATCACCGGCTCGCGATCACGCGCCCGTCAAGCGATCCTGGCCTTCAGCCAGTCGAGCGCTTTCAGCCCTTGGACGTACTGGAACCGCCGGACCGCCGTCCTGCCGGGCGCCGCCGCGCGCAGCCCGCGTTCGAGGTAGAAGCCGGCGAGCGCGCACACCATCGCGGACACATCGTCTGCGGCGACACCCGTGGCCAGCTCGTGCCCGTCGAACACCTCCCAGGGCTCGGGTCCGCCCTGCATGGCCACGCTGGGGACGAACAGCAGCAGGTCGACCCAGCCCGCGCCGATGCGTGCCTGCGCCCAGTCGACGAACACCGGTCCGGTGTCGGTCAGCAACACGTTGTCGGCGCGGATGTCGAGGTGCAACAGCGTGTCGCCCGCGGCCGCGCGCCCGGCACGGGCCTCAAGGTCGGTCAACGCCGAAAGCTCATGGCGTACGAACGGATCATCGATCCGACTCAGCAGCTCCGGATCGTCGGCCAGCCGATACCAGCCGCGAGGATCGAAGTTCAGCCGCGACACGACGGGAACGACCGCGTCGGGCACGGGCGTCACACGCTCGGCCAGCCGCGCGATCGCGGCGACGACCACATCGAGATCGGCGCACGACCAAGGCAAGGCGGGGTTGCGGCCCGCGATCTCTTCGTAGACCAGGCCGATCCAGCCATCGGTGTCATAGACGTCGAGGAGCCGCGGCGCCGGCAGGTCCGCCGGCAGCGCACCCGCGAGCCGCGCCTCGCCGCGGTGGAACTCGACGGTCTTCGGCTCCGGCACCGGTCCTCCGACCTTGAGGAACCGCCTGTCTCCGTTGGCCAACACGACGCGTGCGGCGAATCCGGGCGAGAAACCGTACTCGCTGCTCTCGGTTGACACGACCTGACAGCCCAGCGTCCTCTCGAGCCCGGAACGGACGTCTGCCGGCAGGCTCGACCACGCGATTCTCGGACCACCCATGCCCATCACCGCGGGCTCGAACGACTCGCTAATCGCGCCGCTCCCTCGTTGTCCAACGGTCCTCACGGTGTTTCAGATCACCAGGGATACCTGGCGACCGCCGTCACCTCGGGCCATCGTGCCGTACACGTATCCGTAATCGGCGTGGATCCTGGATCCGGACGCCGCGGCAAGGATCTAGCCGCGTGCGGGGTGCGGGCGCTGCCCTACCTGCCGGGCAACCTCCGCGAGAGCGATGGTGGCGATGAGGCGCAGGTGATAGGGGAAGTCTCGTGCCGGTAGGTCAAGGTGCACGAAGCGCACCGTACGGCCCAACCGGTCCCACGGCTCACACGCGACATCAACGGCGCTCTCGTCCGGAATGATGAGTGCCTGGCGCGGGCCACGGGCAAGGTTGGCGCGGTGCAGAGGTACACCCTCGCGCCGCAGCGTAACCACGCACACCTCCTCGAAAGATCAGGTGCCGCCCGGCTTCGCAGGCATGAGCTTGATCGGGTTGCGATAGCTGCGGGCTGCGGCGCGGCCCTCGGTGCGGACAGCGCGCGGACTGCCGAACCATGCCCCCGCGCGATCATCAAGGATGGCGCGCTCCCACCCGAACGCCCCGGCGGAACGGATGGCGCTGCCCAGTTCCACATGGTCCGCGCCGCCAACGATGAACAGCTCCGGGCGCCGCTTCCGCGGCTGGCTGCTCATATGGAGCCTGCCACCGCCACCGCGTGAGAGATAGTAGAGCGCCACCCGAGGCCGCCGCCACGTTCACCGTGTTGAGCCTGCGCGAGGCCATCGGTATCTGCACGAAGGCGTGTGCTGCCGAGGAGACATCGTGTGCCACGCCCCTGCGCTCGTTCCCGGCTACCAGCGCCGGACGTGGTCCGGCAGACGCACGGAAGCCGTATACGTCTGCGGCGCCCGGCACATTGTCCAGCGCGATCAGCGGCCGGTACGCAGCCACCAGTTCCGGCGTCGAGAGCAGCTCGAGATCGCCGTCGATTCCCGCGTCCTGCCACGCGCCGGCCAGCCCAGCGTGGTCACGGAAGTGGCAAGATCACCCGAACATCGCGGCGGCGTGCTTCATCACCCGAGCGTTCCACGGGTTCTCGATGCCGTCACCTACCAGCGTCAGCGTCATACACACTCCATCATCCAGTCACTCTGTGAAGCGGTCCGCGTGCCAGCCTAGCGACCCGGGCAAGCGGCGCGACGGGCCTGTCCGTATGAGGAAACTGATCCGAACTGGCTTGCCGTCGCGGCAAGACTCGCCGACGGCAAACGTTGATCAGCCCACACCGTACGTGTGGGGATCGTGAACCGGTCAGGCAAGTCGACAGAGCCAGTTGCCCGGTGATCACGGGGCAAGGTACCGCGACCGGGCAGTTCGCGAGCGATCGCAGGCCCATCTAGCCGTCCGACAGGACGGTGACGAAGTGATGCAGGTCTACGAGTACCCCTGCGAATACGCCAGGCACCTTGTCGCGGCCCTGGTAGTACACCGAGCGAACCGAGTCGAATGCCACGGCGGCTCCACAAACCGCAAACACGCCAGGGCCTGCTACCGCTTGCCCTGCCCGCCGAATGGCAGCGATCACCTCAGGACTGGCTCCTTGCTTCAGGACCCTGGGTAGCAGCGTTGCGTAGTCCAGCGCCCGGGTACCGCTGCCGATTG